>JAFARM010000266.1 GCA_019245455.1 Sphingomonadaceae bacterium
CGAGGAGACCTATGCGGCTCAGGCCGCTTACGCCTCCTACGACCACGGCAGCTACGCTGCAGACGGCCATGGCCACGGCGCCTCTGCCGAGGTTGCCGTGCCCGAGGAGGAGCCCGAAGAGGACGGCATCAAGCCGCTCTCTGACCGGCTGACCTCCGAACTGACCGCGTTCCGGACCGTGGCGCTTCGCCACGCGCTGGGCGAGCAGCCGGATATCGCCTTCCTCGCCGCCCTGCACGCGCTCGCGCTCCCGGCCTTCTACCACTATTCCTCGGACACCTGCCTGGAGCTCTCGGTCAAGAGCGTCGGGTTCGGGGTGCAGGCGCCGGGGCTGAAGGACAGCGCGGCGGCGGTCGCGCTCGACCAGCGGCACCGCAACTGGGCGGCGACGCTGCCCAAGCAGCCGGGCGAGCTCTGGGAGGCGCTCTCCGCCTTCGACACCGACAGCCGTCAGGCGCTGTTCGCCCACTGCGTCGGGCTGAGCGTCAACGCCGCGTTCGACCGCTACACGCGGCGGCCGAAGGCGCTGGTGCACGCCGACCAGCTCGCGGTGGCGACCGACCTCGACGCGGCGGCGGCGGGCTGGACGCCAACGGTAGACAGCTACTTCGGCCAGGTCACCAAGGCGCGCATCGTCCAATCGGTCCGCGAGGCCCGGGGTGAACGTGCCGCCGACCGTATCGCCCATCTGAAGAAGGGCGACATGGCAAAGGCCGCCGAAGGGCTGCTGGCCGGCACGGGCTGGCTGCCCGAGCCGCTGCGCACGCCTGGGCATGCGATGCCTGAGCCGATCGACCCCAAGGCCGAACTGACCGGGGCCGCCGAGGTCTCGGAAAGCGGGACCGACGAGCCCGCCGAGCCGGCCGAGGCCGAGGAGGCGGAGGCCTACGGGCCGGCCTACGCCGACGCCTACAACCAGGACATCGAGCCCGCGCACGCCTTCGCGGCGGAGTAGCGCGCACCCGCGCGGGGCGGCTCCGGCCGCCCCGCATCCTTCTCACGCCCGGCTATTGCGCCGGGCGTCTTCATTTCGGAGACGGCCCGTGGCCAACTACTACACTCACTTCTCGTGCGCGTTCGACGTCGGCTCGGCCGAGAACGCGACCGCCGCGCTCGCGCTGCTGGACGAACTGCGTGACGATCCCGACAACGACGATCCGCCGTATGGCTTTGACGCCGAGGTGGACCCCGCGAACCCGAGCGCCCTCTTAATCAGCGACGGCGACGCCCAAGGCGACCCCGAGCACGTCATCGCCTTCGTGCTCGCCTGCGCCACGGCGTTCAACCTGACCGGCCGCTGGGGATTCGTTTGGGGCCTGACCTGCTCGCGTCATCAACTCGACGGCTTCGGCGGCGGCGCGCAGCTCATCGATCTTGGGCAGCGACGCAGCCTCGCCTGACTCGACTGCGAGAACTGGCTTCGCGACGCCCTCGATCCCGATCTCGACGCCGAAATCGGCGTCGCGCGATCGGCGCTTCCCGGCGGCGAACCGGCCATGGGCGCCGGCGTGGCCGCAGCCGATGGTGGTGGGGCCGAGATCGCCGCCCCCTCGGTCCCGGCAGACTGAAACTCCCCACAACACGCCCGTCCACCTCGGCCCGCCTCCCTTCCCCGGGGACGGCGGGCCTTTTGGTTTCTGGAGACCGCGATGCCGGACACCGCATCCGAGCTGGCGCGCCGCCTCGCCCGAAACGCCGAGACCGTGTGCCGGCACTACCTTTCCAATGGCCGACGCGAGGGCCGCTATTGGCTCGTCGGCGATGTAGAGAACTCGCCCGGGCGCAGCCTCTATGTCCGCCTGCAAGGGCCTGAGTCGGGCAAGGGCGCAGCCGGAAAATGGACCGATGCAGCCCAAGGACAACATGGCGATCTGCTGGACCTGATCGCCGCCAACCAGCACCTTACCGAGCTGCGCGACGTCTTGGATGAGGCACGACGCTTCCTCAGCCTGCCGCGACCTGAGCGCCGGGACGACCTCGCGACGCCCGCGGCTCAGGGTTCGTCCGAAGCCGCACGCCGGCTCTGGGCCATCTCGAAGCCGATTCGCGGCACGCTCGCAGAAGCGTATCTCCGCACTCGCGGCCTTACGACTTTACGGGATTGCACGTCGCTTCGATCCCACCCGCGCTGCTGGTATCGGCCCGACCGGGATGACGATCCCGATGTTCGCACCGCCTGGCCCGCGCTGATCGCCGCGGTCACCGACCTTTCCGGCACGATCACCGGCGTGCAACGCACCTGGCTAGGCATTCGTGGCGACGGCAAGGCTCCGATCGTCACGCCGCGGCGCGCGATGGGCGATCTGCTCGGCCACGGCGTCCGGTTCGGCCGGGCGACGGACACGATGGTGGCGGGCGAAGGCGTCGAGACCATCCTCTCACTGCGGCAGGTCGCAACGAACCTACCCGTCGTCGCCGCGCTCTCCGCCGCGCACCTCGCGGCGCTGATCCTGCCGCCGACGCTTAAACGCCTCTACATCGTCGAGGATGCCGACTCGGCGGGGCGGAACGGCGCCGACCAGCTCGCCGCCAGAGCCGACACCGCTGGCATCGAAGCGCTCCGGCTCCGACCGG
>JAFARM010000353.1 GCA_019245455.1 Sphingomonadaceae bacterium
CAGCCCGGCGAGGACGGCCAGGCGCTCGCCCGCCGCGTCGCCGACGAGTTCGACCGGCGCGAGCGCGCGCGCGCCGCAGCGTCGCGTTCGGCCTACCGCGATTACGGCGACTGACGATGATGCTTTCACTCGGGATGTTCGGCTTCAGCCTGGACACGCTCGCCTACAGCGAGCTGAAGCGGCGGACGTCGTGGCGCTTCGCGTCGACCTCGCGCGTCGGCGTGCGCGACGCCCAGCAGTTCCTGGGGCCCGGCGACGACACGATCAGCCTCGACGGGTGGATCGCGCCCGAGTTCGCCGGCGACCCGACGAGCCTCGACACGCTGCGCGACATGGCCGACGGCGGCGAGGCGTGGCCGCTGATCGACGGCACGGGCGCGGTGCACGGGGCCTTCGTCATCGATTCGATCGACACCAAGGCCGAGTTCTTCTTCGCCGACGGCAGCCCGCGCCGGATCGAGTTCACGATCGAACTGAAGGCGGTCGACGCATGAGTGCGCCGCCGCTTTGTCGGCTCGGCGCATGAGCGCGCCGCAGGCCGCCGTCCGCGTCACGCTCGACGGGCGCGATCTGACCGACCGCTTCGCGCCGCGGCTGTCGAGCCTGACCTTGACCGAGAAACGCGGCACCGACGCCGATCAGCTCGACCTCGTCCTCGACGACGCGGACGGGTTGCTGGCGGTGCCGAAGACCGGCGTCGTCGTCGAGCTGGCGCTGGGCTGGGCGCAGGGGGCCGGGGTCGCGATCGGCCTGGTCGACAAGGGCAGCTTCACGGTCGACGAGGTCGAGCATTCGGGGTCGCCCGACGTCGTCACGCTGCGCGCGCGATCGGCCGACTTCACCGCCGCGGCGCGGGTGCGCAAGCTGCGCAGCTGGCGCGCCACGACGCTCGGCGCGGTGATCGGCGATCTTGCCGCCGGGTGCGGACTGAAGCCCGCGGTCGCGCCGGCGCTGGCGGCGAAGCCGATCGCGGTGCTCGCCCAGGGACGGGTGTCAGACCTGGCGATGATCCGCCAGCTCGGCCACCGCTTCGACGCGGTCGCGACGGTGAAGAAGGGGCGGCTGATCTTCGCGCCCGCGGGATCGGGGCAGACCGCGAGCGGAGCGGCGCTGGCGAGCGTCACCCTGATCCGCGCGGACGGCGACCGCCACAGCTTCAAGCGCGCCGCGCGCGACCAGTACACGGGTGCGACCGCCGCCTGGCACGATCCAAAGAGCGCGACCCGGAAGACGGTGACCAAGGGCGATGCATCCGACGCCAAGGTGCTGCGGACGACCTACGGCAGCGAGGCCGACGCGACCGACGCCGCCGACGCCGAGGCGACGCGGCAGAAGCGGGCGGCGGCGACGATGAGCTTCACCCTCGCGCTCGGCCGGCCCGACATCATTCCCGAGACGCCGCTGCGCTTCAGCGGGTTCAAGCCCGAGATCGACGCCCAGGCGTGGATCGTCGTCGAGGCAACGCACGGCTATTCGTCGGGCGAGGGGCTGACGACGTCGTTGTCGCTCGAGGCGGCGGGATGACATCCGCACGGCGGCACCGCCACCGCTTCGGCGAGGAGCACGACGGCGTCGCGCGCCTGTGGGCTGAGACGTTGGAAGGCCGCGAACCAGCGCGCGGCGTGCTCGCTCGACTGCAGCCGCGGATCGGAGCGGACGCCGGTCAACAGAAAGGCGGCATCGGCACCGGCGGCGCAGGCCCGCTCGAGATAGTCGGCGTCGGGGACACGGTTGCCCGTCTCGTACGAGCTTTGGGTTGGCAGGCTGACGCCGCAGAGCCTGCCGAAGTCGATCTGTCGGCGAAAGCCGAGGCGTACGCGCTCGGCACGGAGACGTTCCGCGAAATTCATTGCCTCTTTGAAAAAATGCTTGCTTGTTGATCGAGATCGATGAATATTGCCCCTCGTTTCCTCACTTCTGTTAAAGCGATCGCCTGAAGATGGCCGAGCAAGCGTCCCAACGATCACCGGCCGGCGCGACAAGCGTCCGCGGGCTGGGGCTGACGATCCACATGGACCGTCTGCCGCAGGTGCGGGCGCGATTGCAGTCGGAAGGCGTGTCGAACTGGGCGCGGCGGCATGGGTTCAAGCCGAAGACCGTCTTCGGCGTTCTGTCGGGCAGCCGCGCCTGTACGTGGGGCAAGAGCCACGACATCGCCGTCGCGCTCGGCTTGAAGGACCGCGTCGGGTGAGCAGAACGTCCCCCCGGTCATGCCGCTCCTCGGGCTGGCCGGCTTCCCCGGCGTTAACGGTTCATTGCGCGTCTGTCCCCTCTATTCCACTAAACTCGTTACGTCAGTGCTAATCTTGCGGTCCCTGAGCCACGATGCCGCGGGGGCATCGCCTTTCGGGCCGAGTTCCCGGGGGCGTCGATGAGACAACGCTGTCCACACTGCCGCGCGCTGGCGCAGGCGAGGAGCTCGAAGGAGGTGACCCCGCTCTACCGCGAGGTCTACTACCAGTGCCTCGACCTCGAATGCGGCCATACCTTCGTCGCCTGCCTCGAGGTGATCCGCACGCTCGCCCCCAGCGCCCGGCCGCGCCCCGGCATCCACCTGCCGATCGTCCCGGCGGCGGTGCGCACCGCCAACCTCCGGCCGCAGCGCCGCTCCGGGGCGGCGAACGACACGATCGTCGCCGCCAACGACGCCGGCGGCGCGGTTCCGACCGCAACCGAGCGCATCGCCGCGCCCGGCTGACGCCCCCGCCTGCCGCCTGACCGACCCCCACGCCGAAAACCCCGTTTCCGGCGACGCCGATCCCTTGCCCGAAGGTCTTCCCCCCCGTGCGCCACGATCTCCACGCCGATGTGATCCTGCGCCTCAAGGCCGACTATGGCTTGGAGGCGCGCGGCGCGTATCTGCGCAAGGGCCGCTGCCCCGAGTGCAAGGCGAAGGACTCGCTCTACATCCACGCCGAGGAGCCGCGGGTTCTGCGCTGCGGCCGGCTCGACAAGTGCGGGCAGACGTGGACGGTGAAGTCGCTCTACCCCGACCTGTTCGAGAACTGGTCGAGCCGGTTCAAGGCGAGCGAGGCGGAGCCGACGGCCGCCGCCGACGCCTATCTGCTCCACGCGCGCCGCCTCAACCTGACGAAGCTGCGCGGCCACTACACCCAGGAGCAGTATTTCGACCGCGAGGCGGGCATCGGCTCGGCGACGGTGCGCTTCCCACTGCCCGGCGGCGCGTGGTGGGAGCGGCTGATCGACGAGCCCGGACGGTTCGACCGCAAGGCGCGCTTCGCGCCGGGCAAGAGCTACATGGGCGAGTGGTGGCAGCCGCCGCAGCTCGGCCTGACCGACCTTGCCGCCGCCAACGAGCTGTGGATCGTCGAGGGCATCTTCGACGCCCAGTCGCTGGCCGAGCACGGCGTCGCCGCGGTGTCGGCGATGAGCTGCAACAACTATCCCGAGGCCGCGCTCGCCCGACTGGCCCTTGCCTGCGGCACCAAGCGGCCGCTGCTGGTCTGGGCGTTCGACAACAACAAGGCCGGGCGCGAGTTCATCGCCAAGTTCCACAAGCGCGCCGAGGGCAGCGGCTGGCGCTGCGCCGCGGCGCTGACTGCCGAGCGGATTGAGCGCCGCCCGAAGGACTGGAACGACCTCCACCTCGAGGACGCCGACGAGCACCCGCGCTTCGGGGCGGCGCAGATCGAGGAGTATCGCTGGAACGGCGACGTCATGCTCGCGCCCGCCGCGCTCGACCGGGCCAAGCTGATCGCGCTGCGGCGGGGATGGTCGACCTTCACCGTCGAGCACGGGACGCGCCTCTACTGGGCCAAGGTCGACGAGGCGCGCGTCGCCGAGCTGACCGCCGACATGGCCGCCGACCCGATGACAGCGAAGCTGAGCGCGAAGGAGAAGCGCGAGATCGCGATCGACGACGCGACCGGCGTCACCGAAATCGCCAACTGCCTGCCCGCGCCGCTCTATTTCCAGTTCGATCCGGTCAAGGACGAGGGCGGGTACTATTTCCAGATCGACTTCCCCGGCGGGCAGCCGCCGGTCAAGTCGCTGTTCTCCGCCGGCCAGGTGGTCAACGCGCCGGACTTCGCCAAACGCCTGGCGGCGATCAGTCCGGCGGCGATCTACAAGGGTGGCAACCACCACCTGCTCCGTCTGCGCGACGCCTGGACGGGCATCCGCCGCGTCGAATCGGTCTACGTCCTGGGTTACGTCCGCGAGCACGGCGCGTACATCTTCCCCGACCACGCGGTCGCCGACGGCAAGGTCGTCGAGCTGAACCGCGAGGATTATTTCGGGATCGGCAAGCTGGCGGTGAAGCCGGCGTCGACCGAGCACGTCCTCGACGTCGCCTGGTCGCCCAAGGGCTATGACGCCGCCTGGCTGGGCCCGCTTTACGGCACGTTCGGCCCGCGCGGCATGGTCGCGCTCGCCTTCTGGTTCGGGACGCTGTTCGCCGAGCAGATCCGCGATCACCACGAGAGCTGGCCGTTCCTCGAGATCGTCGGCGAGGCGGGCACCGGCAAGTCGACGCTGATCGAGTTCCTCTGGCTGCTCCTCGGGCGCGCCAATTACGAGGGGTTCGACCCGTCGAAGTCGACCGCCGCGGCGCGCGCGCGCAACCTCGGCAAGGTCGGCAACCTGCCCGTCGTGCTGATCGAGAGCGACCGCACGTCCGACGATCCGCGGATCCACGCGCGCCAGTTCGACTGGGACGAGCTGAAGACGGCCTACAACGGCCGCTCGGTCCGCTCGCGCGGCGTCGCCAACGGCGGCATGGACGTCTTCGAGCCGCCGTTCCGCGGCGGCATCGTCATCAGCCAGAACGAGCCGGTCAACGCCTCGGACGCGGTCATGCAGCGCATCGTCTCGCTGCGCTTCACTCGGGCGATGCAGTCGCCGGCGACGCGGAAGGCGGTCGAGCGGCTGCTCGCCTTCGACCTGAAGGCGGTGTCGGGCTTCCTGATCGAGGCGGTGCGACGCGAGGGCGAGATCGTGCCGGCCTTCAGCGCCGCCTTCCGCCTCCACGAGGCGGCGCTGCGCGAGCTCGGCGTCACCAACGTCAACCGCCTGATCAAGTGCCACGCGCAGTTGCTCGCCGCCTTGGACGCGCTGGCGCTGGTCGTGCCGATCGGCGACGAGGTCCGCGACGCGACCGCCGACTGCATCCGCACCATGCTCGGCGAGCGCCACGCCGCGATCAGCGCCGATCATCCAGTCGTCGTCCGCTTCTGGGAGCTGTTCGACTACTTGAGCGAAGCCGAGGAGGAAAACGTCCCGGCGACGTTCGTCGACCACAGCCGCGACCCCAACGTCATCGCCGTCAGCCTGGTGCAGTTCGAGGAGCGGTGCGCCCAGCGCCGGCTCGATCTGCCGCCGTCCGCCGACCTCAAGAAGCACCTGAAGACGTCGAAGAACCCGCGCTTCGTGGGGTCGAAGACGGTCAACTCGCGCGCCGGTCGGACGCTGCACTGCTGGGTCTTCCAGCGCGCTGCGCCGGCGGCGGCGCGGACCAAGGAGGGCTGACGTGCACCGCCTGGAGATCGAACCCGACAGCCTGACCAAGCGCCAAGAGATCGCCGCGGCGCTCGAGGCGCTCGACCTCGGCGAGTGCCCGAGCTGCCACGTGTGGAAGCCGCTGGCCCGCTTCGGCACCTATGCCGTTAAGGTGGCCGACGCCCGGCGGCACGTGATCGTCGGGCCTTGCTTCACCTGCGCGGAGCTGCGCCGGTGACCGGGCCGCTGTCCCTGCAGCTCGGCCGCATGGCCGAGGAAGTCGGCTCGACGATCGATGGCGGCCGGTCAATCTCGGTGCCTCGGCTCTACGCGGCCCTGATTCGCGCCCGCGACGAGGCGGTTTTGCTCGAGGCGCGCGCCGGCGAGCGCGATGCATACGTCCGCCGGCTGCTCGCCGATATCGAGAACCAGTGCGTCACCCTCGCCACCGCAGACGCGCTGGCGCGCGCCCATGCCGACAAGGTGCGCCACTGATGCGCGCCATCCTCATTCGCCGGTTCCCCCTGTTGCCGGCGGATCTCGGTCTCCGGGGGGTCACGCCCTTGACCCGCCGAGTGCCTCGTCCCGTGCGCCGTCCCGGAGCGACGCACACCAACCCCGTTCCTCGGAGCTGACCCGATGACCTGGACCGACCTTCTGACCGGCATTGCCGCCGCCTGCCTTGGTGGCCTTGCCGGCCTCCTGCTTGCCGCCGGGGCGTTCGTCGCCGCCGGTGCCGCTTTCTCCCCCGGCACCACGCCGGCGGAGCTGCTCGCGCGGATCGCGGCATGAAGGCCCTCACCCTTTGGCAGCCCTGGGCTTCGCTCGTCATCGTCGGCGCGAAGCCGATCGAATGGCGGCGCTGGCGCGCGCCCGACTGGGCGACCGACCAGACCATCGTCATCCACGCCGGCAGCCGCCGCGTCGTCCGCGACGAGGTCGAGGACCTGATCGACAGCATCGAGAAGGACCGGCACGCGCAGAGCTTCGGCGCCTTCGGCTCGACCGGGCTCGACGCCGATCGCGCGCTCGCCCTGCTCCGGCCAGTGCTCGCCGGCGACGTCGCTCTGCCGACCGCCGCCGGGCTCGGGACGGCGTACCTGTCGCCGGCACGGCTCGCGACGGAGGTCGTCGGCGGTCACAGCGACAGCGACCGAGTCGACGAGGCGGTCTGGGGCTGGCCGCTGTCCCAGGTCGACGCGTGGCCCGCGCCGTTCCCGATGCGCGGGCATCAAGGGCTGTGGACGTGGCCCGACGCCGAGGCGGTCGCCGCCGGCTTCGTCGGAGAGCCGGCATGAGCACGGAGAATGTCTCCGCCGGCCAGCTGCTGCTGTTCATCGAGCGCATCGAGCGGCTCGAGGAGGACAAGCAGGGCATCGTCGAGGACATCAAGGACGTCTTCGTCGAGGCTAAGGGTGCCGGCTTCGACACCAAGACGATCCGCGCCGTCGTCGCGCTGCGCCGGCTGCCCCGCGACACGCGCGACGAGCAGGAGGCGCTGCTCGAGACCTACAAGGCGGCGATCGGCCTCGCCGACCCGGCCGAGGCCGCGCCGCGGCGCGATCCGGCGGCCGAGCGCATCCAGGACGCGATCGTCGACGCGCTGCGCGCCGCCGGGCGGGTGACGATCGTCGCTCTGAAGACGCTGATCCGCGACAAGGGCGCGAAGGCGCTCGGCTACGCCGACCTGACGGTCCACCTGGGCGAGCTGATCGAGGCCGGCCGCGTCGAGAGCGGCACCGGCCGCGTCGCCGACGTGGCTGAATATTGGGTGCGGGCGTGAGTGAGGCTGCCGTTTTTTACCCGCTGAGGAAGGAGCGCGTTCCACCTCGCCCGCTGCTGCGCTGGCATGGCGGCAAGTGGCGGCTCGCCTCCTGGATCGTCAGCCATCTCCCACCGCACCTGATCTACGTGGAACCGTTCGGCGGCGCGGCGTCGATCCTCCTGCACAAGCCGCGATCGGTTACCGAGGTGTACAACGACCTGGATGCCACGCTGCAGCAGCTGTTCGGCGTGTTGCGAGACGATGCGTTGTCGGCCCGGCTTATCCGCCAGCTACGCCTGACACCGTTTTCGCGGCGCGAGTTCGATGAGAGCTATGAGCCGTCGACCGACCCGGTCGAGCGTGCACGCCGCACGATCGTGCGCAGCTTCATGGGCTACGGCAGCGACGGGACCGCGGGGGTCTACCGGACAGGCTTCCGGCGGCAGCGATCGACATGCGGATCGACGCCGGCGCGAGAATGGGCCGGGTATCCCGCTGCCCTTGAGGCGATCGTCGACCGTCTGACGGGCGTCACCTTCGAGGCAGCGCCTGCGACGGAAATCATCCGTCAGTTCGATGACGCCCGCGCAGTCTTCTATGTCGATCCGCCTTATCTTCCGGAGACGCGCTCGACGGGCAACCGGCGCAGAGGCCAGGGTTTCCACGTCTATCAGCACGAGCTGGACAGAGACGATCACGTCGAGCTCCTCGATCTGCTGAAATCGGTGCGCGGTATGGTGGCGCTCAGCGGCTACCCATCGTCCGTCTACGACGACATGCTCTATAGCTGGGCGAAAGTGCAGCGCCGTGCGCGAGCCGATGGCAACCGCCCGCGAACCGAGTGCCTGTGGCTGAACCCCGCGGCGGTCGCTGCGCTTCCGTCACCCTCCCTGCTGGACACAATCGCATGACGATCCCGGCCGTCGCCCTCGACGACAAGCTCGCGATCCTCGGCGCGTCGGGGTCCGGCAAGACCGTTACCGCCAAGGGAGCCGTCGAGGCGCTGCTGGCCGAGCGGCGGCACGTCGTCGTGCTCGACCCGACCGGCGTCTGGCACGGGCTGCGCACCGACGCCGCCGGCACGGGCGCGGGGTTCGACATCCCGATCTTCGGCGGCCTGCACGGCGACGTGCCGATCGGCGAGGGCGACGGCGCGGCTATCGCCCGCGTCATCGTCGACCAGCGCCTGTCGGCGGTCGTCGACCTGTCGGCGCTGCGGTCGGGGCCGGCGCAGCGGCGCTTCGCCGCCGGCCTGCTGGCGACGCTCCGCACCAAGCCGCGCGGCAACTTCCACCTGGTGTTCGACGAAGCCGACGAGTTCGCGCCGCAGACCGCCCAGGACGGCGACGGCGAGCGGCTGAAGGAGGACATGATCTGGGTCGCCAAGCGCGGCCGCGTCGACGGCTTCGTCCCGCTGTGGATCACCCAGCGCCCCGCCGACATGGCGAAGGCGGTGCTAAGCCAGGCGCAGACGGTGGTGCTGCATCAGCTGATCATCGCCCACGACCGGAAGGCGGCCGAAGGCTGGCTGAAGGGCAACGGCGAGCCCGATGCGGTCAAGGAGATCATGGCCTCGCTGCCGTCGCTCCAGGTCGGCGAGCGCTGGGTCTATTCGCCCCGGCTTCACATCCTCGAGCGCGGCCGGTCGGCGTTGCCGGCGACCTACGACAGCAGCCGGACGCCGCTGCCCGGCGAGATCGTCGCCGAGCCGAAGCTGCTGGCGAGCCTCAACCTCGCCGCGATCAAGGCCGCGCTTGCGCCGGCGGCGGGCGATGTCGAGCCGGCCGGGGAGGACGGGCCGCCGATCCCGGAGGAGCGGCGGGTGGCGATGCGCGAGCGCGTCCTCGCCCCGATCCGCGAGCGCGACGCCAGGATCGCGGCGCTGGAAGCCGAGTGCGAGCAGCTGCGCGCGGCACTCAAGGAAGCCGATGCGCGGACCGATGCCTTTGCCGCCGGCATCGCCGAGATGATGCAGATCGCCTGGCGGCTGAACCCGCCGGTGCTGTACGCCGGGATCGACGTCGGCGTCGGCGACGTCGAGGCGCTGAAGCGCGACGTCCGGCGCGCCGGGCCGGCGCAGGCGCCGATCATCCACGGCGGCATCCGCGGGACGCTCGAGCACGCCGCTGCGGCTCCGGCGAAGGCTGCGAAGCCACGCGCCTCGAAGTCGCCGGCCGAGCCTGGCGCGCTGAACGCCGCGGCGCTGAAGCTGATCGGTCTTGCCGACGCTGTCGCCCCGGCCGAGCTGACGATCGGGCAGGCAGCGACGCTTTGCGGCTATAGCCCCGATGGCGGCTTCTTCCGCACCGCGCTGAAGCAGCTGCAAGGTAACGAGCACGTCATTCTCGATGGGAACCGCCTCGTTCGGCGGTGGGTCGGCCTGCGGCCCAAGGGAATGAACCGCGCGTCGATGCTCGCCAGCTGGAAGAATGCCCTGCCCGGGGCCGCGCCGAAGATCATCGACGCGATCGAGGGCGTGCCGGGCACCTGGACCGTCGAAGGCATCGCCGAACGCGTCGGCTACGCGCCCACCGGCGGCTTCTTCCGCAGGGCCATGAAGGCCCTGCGCGACGCCGGCGTCTTGGTCGAGACGCCCGGCGGGGAGCTCAAGCTGGCAAACCCGCTGCCGGGAGAGACGAAGTGAGCGCCGTCGCTCATCGCAATCGCCAAGCGACGCCACCGAGCTTCGTGCCGCCGAGCGTGCTCGAGCTCACGGAGCCGGTCGTAGTCGGCAAGTGGTACTTGGTTCCGCAGTTGCCAGACGATGATGGCAACTGGATGCCTGTCAGGCTGCCTGTGCGCGACGACGCCGGGACGCCATGGGATCATGCCCACATCGACGAGCGCTTCGTCACGGCGCG
>JAFARM010000014.1 GCA_019245455.1 Sphingomonadaceae bacterium
GCCGTTCCTGATCGTCGAGGCGCCGCGCATCCTGTTCCCCTTCGCCCGCCGCATCGTCGCCGACGCGACCCGCGACGGCGGCTTCCCGCCGCTGCTCCTGGAGCCGATCGACTTCGGCAGCCTGTACCTGGCGCAGCAGCAGGCGCAGGCCGGCGGGGGGGTGGGGCACGCATAGGCGCGGCCGCCCGTCAGCCAGGACCGGTCAGCTGGGCCAGGGTGAGACTGAGGTCGAACGCGCTCGCCACGTCCTGGTTGGTCAGGCGGACGACGCGGTAGCCTTGCCGGTTGAGCCACGCCGTCCGCTCCGCATCGGCAGCGACGGTCTGATCGTGCGAGCGGCCGTCGACTTCGACGACGAGTTTCGCCCGGTGCGAGGCGAAGTCGGCGATGTAGCGGTCGTCGAAGGCGACCTGCCGGCGGAAGTGAAGGGTGTCGAGCGGCGGCTGGCGGAGGGCATTCCAGACGGCGCGTTCGCTGGTTGTCATCGTTCGGCGGAGCGCCTTTGCCCGCGCTTGCAGCTTCGCGTCCCGCACCGGCTCCCCCACCCCGGCCCTCCCCACTCTCCGTTCGCTGCGCTCACGGGGGGGGAGGGAGACACTTTCCTTACAACGCGTCGTGGAAACGCGCTCCCCCTTTCTTCTCCCTCCCCCCCCGATGCGCAGCATCGGAGAGCGGGGAGGGCCGGGGTGGGGGCCCTCGACGGGCAGCTTATCGGATCAGCCCGAGCGCGGCCGTGCCCAGCCTAGTCCGCGCCACCGGCACCATCGGCGGGCTGACGCTGGTCAGCCGTGTGCTCGGCCTGGTGCGCGACCAGCTGTTCGCGCTCGTCGTCGGGGCGGGGCTGGCGTCGGACTGTTTCCTCATCGCCTTCCGCCTGCCCAACCTGTTCCGCGCGCTGTTCGCGGAAGGGGCCTTCTCGGCGGCGTTCGTGCCGATGTTCAGCCGGACGCTGGCTGGCGGCGGCGGGAGCACCAGCGCGGACGACCTCGCGCCGGGCCGCGCCTTCGCCGAGGCGGTGCTCGCCGTGCTGCTGCCGCTGCTCGCCGTGTTTACGGTCGTCATGGTCGTGTTCGCCGGCCCGGTGGTGTGGGCGATGACCGGCGGCTTCCCCGGTGCGCCGGCGGAGAAGGTGGCGCTGTCGATCGAGTTCACGCGCATCACCTTTCCCTACCTGCTGCTGATCAGCCTGGTGTCGCTCTTGGGCGGCATCCTCAATTCGATCGGCCGCTTCTGGGTCAACACGGCCGCCCCGATCCTGCTCAACCTCGCGCTCATCGCCGGGCTGGCGCTGTTCCACGGGCAGACGCCGGTCGAAAGCGCCCGCGTCCAGTCGGCGGCGGTGACGGTGGCGGGGGTGCTGCAGTTCGCCTGGCTGGTGTGGGCGTGCCACCGCGCCGGCATCGACCTCCGGCTACGCCTGCCCCGCCTGACGCCTGAGGTGCGGACGCTGCTGCGCCGCATCGGCCCGGCGGCGCTGGGGACAGGCGCGGTGCAGGTCAACCTCGTCATCTCGACCGCGCTCGCCGCGCGGTTCCTCGGTGAGGGTGCGATCAGCTACCTCTACTACGCCGACCGGCTGAACCAGCTGCCATTGGGGCTGGTCGGGATCGGCATCGGCACCGTGCTGCTGCCGACGCTGTCGCGACAGCTGGCGCAGGACGCGGGGCGCCAAGCGCTGCACACGCAGAACCGGGCGATCGAGCTGGTCCTGCTGCTCACCCTGCCGGCGGCGGCGGCGCTGGTGGTGAGCGCGCTGCCGATCGTCCGCACGCTGTTCGAGCACGGGCGGTTCACCAGCGCCGACTCGGTGGCGACGGCGGCGACGCTCAGCGCCTTCTCGCTCGGCCTGCCGGCCTATGTGCTGATCAAGGTGCTGACCCCCGGCTTCCATGCGCGCGGCGACACCAAGACGCCGGTCAGGATCGCAGTCGGGTCGATGCTGGTCAACCTCGCCGGCAACGTCGCGCTGATCTGGCCGCTCGGCTATGTCGGCATCGCCCTATCGACGGCGATCGCCGCCTGGGTCAATGCCGGCGTGCTGTACCTGGTGCTGCGCCGCCGTGGACTTTTCGCGCTCGACCACCGGCTGCGGCGGAACGCCTGGCGGCTGGCGGCGGCGAGCGCGGTCATGGCAGGCGTGCTCGTTGCGGCGGACCGGCTGACGGCACCGTTCATGGTCGGCAGCCTTATCGCCCGCGCCACAGCGCTCGCGGCCCTGATCGCCGTCGGCGGCGTCGCCTATCTCGCCGCCGCCTATGCCCTTCGCGCCTTTTCGCTTGCCGACCTCAAGGGTCAACTGCGAAGGCGCTAGGCCATGAACCGCGTCTTCTCCGGCATCCAGCCGACCGGCAACCTCCACCTCGGCAACTATCTCGGCGCCATCCGCAACTGGGTGGCGATGCAGGCGGACTATGACTGCATCTATTGTATCGTCGATCTGCACGCGATCACCATGCCGCACGATCCCCGCGCGCTGGCGCAGGCGACGCGCGACATGGCCGCCGCCGTGCTCGCCGCCGGCATCGACCCCGCGAAGACGATCCTGTTCCACCAGAGCGCCGTCACGGCGCACGCCGAGCTCGCCTGGACGCTGATGAGTATCGCCCGCACCGGCTGGCTCGACCGCATGGTGCAGTTCAAGGAGAAGCGCGGCAAGGATGCCGAGGGGCCGTCGGTCGGCCTCTACACCTACCCCGTGCTGCAGGCGGCCGACATCCTTGCCTACCGCGCGACGCACGTGCCGGTCGGCGCGGACCAGAAGCAGCACCTCGAGCTGGCCCGCGACATCGCCGTCAAGTTCAACACCGCCTATGGCGAGGTGCTGACCCCGCCGCAGCCGGTCATCGGCGCGGCGGCGGCGCGGGTCATGTCCCTGCGCGACGGCAGCGCCAAGATGTCGAAGTCGGACCCCAGCGCCGCCAGCCGCATCGACCTGACCGACGAGGCCGACACCATCGCCCAGAAGATCAAGCGGGCGAAGTCCGATGCCGACGTCCTGCCCGACTCGCCTGCCGGGCTCGAGGGCCGGCCGGAGGCGCGGAATCTCGTCGGCATCTATGCCGCGCTGACCGGCACCACGATCGAGTCGGTGCTCGCCGAGTGGGGCGGCAAGGGCTTCGGCGCGTTCAAGCCGGCGCTGGCCGACGTCACCGTCGCCGCCCTCGCGCCGATCGTCGCCGAGTATGCGCGCCTGCGCGCCGACCCCGGCCAAATCGACGCGGTGCTGCGCGACGGGGCGGCGCGTGCGGGGGCGATCGCCGCGCCGCTGCTGCAGGAAGTCTACGACGCCGTCGGCTTTCTGCGCTAGACTGCGGCCGGCTGCCGCCCGCAAGGGATGGGAACCCGTTGGCGCGTAAAGGGGTTCACGCCTTGTTCACGCGATCGACGATAAGCGCGACGAACATCTGACAGAGGGTCTTCGAACCATGCGTTTCTCCGCCCTGGCTCCGCTGGTGGTCCTGACGCTGACCGCCGCCTGCACCGAACCGTTCGAGGCGCGCGTCGCCCGCTTCCAGCAGCTGCCCGCGCCGGCGGGGCAGACCTTCACCATCCAGTCGCGCGACCCGCGCAAGGCCGGGGGCCTGGAGTTCGCGACCTATGCCAACTTGCTGACGCAGCGGCTGGAGGCGGTCGGCTTCCGCCCCGCCGCCGATCCGCGCGCGGCGACGCTGGTCGTCAACTTCGACTATGCCGTCGGCAACCCGCGCGAGCGGATCGAGACGCGGCCGGGCTTCGGCTATGGCTATGGCCCTTATGGCTATGGCGGATTCGGTGGCTTCGGCGGGTATGGCTTCGGCGGGTTCGGCGGCTTTTACGGGCGCGGCTTCGGCTACGGCGGGTTTGGCTACGGCGGCTACGGCTTTGGAGACTATCCCGAAGTCTATTCGCAGACGATCTACAACAGCCACGTCGACGTTCGCATCAATCGCACCGCCGATAACCTGGCGGTGTTCGAGGGGCGTGCCGAGACGGTGGCGACGACCAACGACCTGACGCGGCTAGTGCCGAACCTGATCACGGCGATCTTCACCGGCTTCCCCGGCAACAACGGCCAGACGATCCGCGTCCAGATCGACCCCAAGCACCCGGAGGGGACGGCGAAGGCGTACAGCTGACCTTCCGCCGCCGCTCCGCTTGTCATCCCCGCGCAAGCGGGGACCCATCTCCTGAAGCCTCGGGAGATGGGTCCCCGCTTTCGCGGGGATGACAATCTGAGTTGAGCGCGTACACTCGCGCGCATGACCGCGCCGTCGTTCCTCGTCGTCGTCGACCCGACGCCGGAAAGCCGCGTCGCCATGCGCTTCGCCGCGCTCCGCGCCGCCCATGTCGGGGCGCGCGTCATCCTGCTGCACACGCTGCCGGCGACCGAGTTCGTCCAGTGGGGCGGCGTCCAGGACCTGATCGAGGCCGAGACCAAGGCCCAGGCCGACGCGCTGCTCGCCGCCGTCGCCGACGAACTGTTCGCCTTGTCGGGCCAGCGGCCCGGCATGATCGTCCGCGAGGGCGAAGCGACGGCGGCGGTGCTCGAGGTCATCGGCGGCGATCCGTCGATCCGCGCGCTGGTGCTGGGGGCCGCCAAGGGAGCTGCGCCGGGCCCGCTCGTCACCTTCTTCACAGGCGAGCGCGCCGGCGCGTTGCCGTGCCTGGTGATCGTCGTGCCGGGGTCGCTGAGCGACGCACGGCTGGCCGAGCTGGCTTGATCTCGCGGCGGTCGCACGCCATGTGGCCGGCAGCAAGCGAGGTTGTCGTATGTTCATCGAAACC
>JAFARM010000043.1 GCA_019245455.1 Sphingomonadaceae bacterium
GTCGCGCCCGGCAAGCCGGTGGTAGCGGGCGATGGCGTCGGTCGCGACGACCTCGTACGCGTGGCCCATGTGCGGCTTGCCGTTGGGGTAGGCGATCGCCGTGGTGATGTAGTAGCTGTCAGGCGATTTCATGGACTTGGGCCGTACGGCTGAGGGCGGCGACGAACTCGGCGAGCTGGAACGCGGTCGCCTGCGGGTCGAGGCTGAGGGGCAGCGCCGAGGCGGCGAGCGCGCTCGCCTGCTCCCACAGGCGGATGGCGTGGGCGAGGCGCGCGCCGGTCAGGCTCCGCGCCTGCGCCGCGATGAAGGCGGGGACGAGGTCGAGCAACGCCTCGTAGCGCGGGGTCGCCGCCTTGGCCGACAGGCTGCGGGCCAGCGCCAGTGCCTGCCCCCCCGCCTCGGCCGACGTCGCCCGCGCCAGCCCCTCGAGCGCCGCCGTCAGCCCGGCGACATCGGCCTGCGCCAGCTGCACCGCCCGCCCGGGGCTGCCGCCGGCGACGGCGCGCAGGGCGGCGCGCTCAGCCTCCGGCAGGGACGCGAGTTCCCGCGCCAGCACGGCATCGACCTCGTCGTCGCCGAGCGCCTGGAAGCGCAGCGTCCGGCAGCGCGAGCGGATCGTCGGCAGCAGGCGGCTCGGCGCATGGCTGATCGCCAGGAACAACGTGCCCCGCGGCGGCTCCTCGAGGTGCTTGAGGAAGGCGTTGGCGGCGTTGCGGTTCATGTCGTCGGCGGCATCGACGACGATCACCCGCCAGTCCGACAGCGCCGGGCGGGTGCGGAAGATGCTGTTCAGCGGCTCGCCGATGGTGGTCTCGCTCTTCACGAACTGGTCGACGGCGATGCCGGGGCGGAGCTTGCCGGTCTTGGGGTTCTCCTGGATCTCGACGCGGCGGAAGTCGATGTGGCTGCCCGCCGCCAGCAGCCGCGCGGTCGGGTGGGCGGGGTCGACCGCGAAGTCGTCATCGGCGACGCGCCCGTCCGCCGCCCGCGCCAGCAGCCACGTGGCGGCGGCACCGGCAAAGCGCGCCTTGCCCACCCCCTTCGGTCCGGCGAGCAGCCAGGCGTGGTGCAGCTTCCCCGAGGCGACGGCGTCGCGGAACAGCTCGCCCTGCGCGGCGTGGCCGATGACGGTCACGGCAGCAGCGGCTCGACCGCGCGCCAAACGGCGGCGGCAACGGCTTCGACATCCCCCGTGGCATCGATCAGGCGGACGCGGTCGGGCTCCTGGTGCGCAACGTGGACGAACGAGGCCGCGACCCGGTCGTGGAAGTCGGCCCCAAGCCGGTCGAAGCGATCGGGCCGCCCCCGCGCCGCCGCCCGCGCCGCGCCGACCGCGAGCGGCAGGTCGAGCACGAGCGTCAGGTCGGCCCACAGGTTGTCCGTCGCAAAGCGATGCGCCTCGAGCAGGTCGGCCGCCGCCAGTGCCTTGCCCGCGCCCTGGTAGGCCAGCGTTGAATCCACGAAGCGGTCGCACACCACCCACTTGCCCGCGGCCAGCGCCGGGCGGATCAGGCGGGCGACGTGATCGGCGCGGGCCGCGTTCACCAGCAGCGCCTCGGTCGTGGCGGTCCAACGGTCGGGCTCGCCCTCGACGATAAGCGCGCGGATCGCCTCGGCCCCCGGCGTGCCGCCCGGCTCGCGCGTTAGGACGACGTCGATCCCGGCGGCGCGCAGCCGCTCGGCGAGCAGGGCGGCTTGCGTCGACTTGCCCGCCCCCTCCCCGCCTTCGAAGGTGATGAAGCGCCCGGTCATTTACCCAGCACGAGCGTCCGGAAGGCGCTGCCCAGCCGCCCGAACGGACCGGCCTTGTCGACCGCCTCGCTCGCCACCAGCGGCAGGCGGGCGGTCGGCAGGCCGGGCGTGGTGACGACGAGGTCGGCGACGTGCTGGCCCTTGGCGATCGGTGCCTTGATCGGCCCGTCGTAGACGAGCGTCACCTTGCGGTCGGTACCGAAGCCGCGCGGCACCGTGACCTTGAGGTCGCCGGCGCCCGTCAGCCCGACGTCGGCCGCGCTCCCCAGCCACACCGGCGCGCGGGCGACGACGGTGCCGGCGCGGACCAGCGGCACCTGCGTCCAGGCGCGGAAGCCCCACTCCATGAACGCGACCGACTGGGCGATGCGCTCGTTGAACGACTTCAGGCCGGCGATGACCATGACCAGCCGCCGCCCGTCCTGCACCGCCGAGCCGGTGAAGCCGTAGCCCGCCTCCTCGGTGTGCCCGGTCTTGAGCCCGTCGGCACCGGGAATGCGCCCGAGCAGCGGGTTGCGGTTGGCCTGGGTGATGTCCTCGCCCTTGCCGAGCGTCTTGCCCCAGGTGAACTTCTCGTCCTTGTAGAAGCGGGCGTAGAGCGCCGGGAAGTCCTTGATCGTGCGCTCGGCGATCGTGGCCAGGTCGCGCGGCGTCACCATCTCGCCGGGATCGGGCCAGCCGTTGGTGTTGGCGAAGTGCGAGCCGTGCAGCCCCATCTTGGCCGCCGCCCGGTTCATCAGCGCAACATACTGATCCTCGGTCCCCGCCAGCCCCTCGCCGAGCGTGACGCAGGCGTCGTTGCCGCTGAGCGTGATGATGCCGTGGAGCAGGTTCTCGACGCTGACCTGCTCGGACGGCGACAGGAACATGGTCGAGCCCTGGCTGTGCCACTTCTGCCACGTCTCGGGGCGGACGGTGATCTTCTGGTCGAGCTTGGCCTCGCCGCGCGTGATCATGTCGAAGGCGACATAGACCGTCATCATCTTGCCCATCGACGCCGGCGGCATCGGCTTGTCGGCGTCCTTCTCGTACAGGACCATGCCGTTCGACAGGTCCTTCATGAAGGCCTGCGTCGCCGGCGTGTCGAAGGTCGGCAGCGCAGCCGGCGCGGCGGCAAGCGGGGCGGCGGCGGCAAAAGCAAGCAAGGCGGCGGCGAAACGCATCGGCGAACACACTCCAGGAATCAGCGGCCGGGAACGGCAACCACGGTCCGCGCCTCGGTGTAGCCCGCCGCCTGCACCCGCGCCAGCACGGGATTGGCGGCGTCGGCGCCGGCGAAGGGCCCGATGCGGACGCGCCACAGGCCGGACGGGGCCTTGACGGTGAGCGCCGGGCCGAAGGTGGTCAGGTAGCCCTTCAGCCACTCGGCGCGCCCCTGGTCGCTGACGGCCGCGACCTGGATGAAGACATCGCCGGCGAGCACCGGCGGCGCGACGACGGGTACCGGCGGCGGCTCGGCGGTCGGTGGTGGCGGCGGCGGTGCCGGCGGCGGGGTCAGCAGGGCGATCGTCTGCGCGTCGGGATAAACGCGGCGGACGCGGACGTGCGCCGTGCCGGGACCGTCGACGCCGAGCAGCTGCGCCGATTTGCGCGACAGGTCGATGATCCGCCCGTCGACGAATGGCCCGCGGTCGTTGACGCGGACGGTCAGCACGCGGCCGTTGTCGAGGTTGGTGACCTCGACGAACGACGGCAGCGGCAGCGTCTTGTGCGCGGCCGAGATGCCGTCCTGGTCGTAGATCTCGCCGCTCGCCGTCGACAGCGCGTGGAAGCCGGGGCCGTACCAGCTGGCGATACCGGTCTCGTCATAGGCCGGATCGTCGGCGGGCGTGTACCAGTGACCCATGACGAAATAGGGCTGGCCGACCTTGACCCGGGCGGTGGGGTCGCCGGGGCGAGCGGCGTGTGGCGCGGGGTGCGCGGCGGCTCCATGCTGCGGAGCGGGGCGTGACGCGCCCACGGCACGCGGCGGCGGCGAGTGCCCGGCGCAGGCGGCGAGCAGCCCCAGGGCTGTCATCCCGGCGAAGGCCGGGACCCATGATCTCGACCGTCTGAGATCATGGGTCCCGGCCTGCGCCGGGATGACGTGAAAAGAACAACCGCCGCCTTCCCCCGTCATCCCCGCGAAAGCGGGGACCCATCCCCAGAGCGTCGTGAATATGCTCGGACGGGGCCGCGGAGGCGGCGCTTCGCAGGCGGCAGGCCGCAGGAGATGGGTCCCCGCTTGCGCGGGGATGACGGCGCTTGCTGTGCGGGGGCCCACCCTAGCGCAACGCATCGCCGAGCAGCGCCACCGACAGCGCGTAGAAGTTCGAACAGTTGTACGCCAGCAGCACACGGTAGTTGCCCAGCGTCAGGTACGCCGTTCCCCCCGGTCCGTCGGGCTCGACCAAAGTCGCCAGCGTGTCGTCGGCCGGCCACGGCCCCGCCGTCGCCAGCCCGAGCGCGCGCCACTCGCGTACCGAAATCCAGCGGCTGTGCTTCGACAGCACCCGCACGCACGTCGTCGGCAGGACGAGGTCGCGCACGCGCTCCCGGTCGAACCCCGGCGGCAGAGCGACGGCGAACCCCCACCCCTGCCCGCGCTGCCACCCCGTCGCCTGCAGGAAGGTCGCGACCGACAGCGCGATGTCGGCGCGCGACTCCCAGATGTCGACGCGGCCGTCGCCGTCGCCGTCGCGCGCATACTTGAGGTAGGACGACGGCAGGAACTGCGGCTGCCCCATCGCGCCCGCCCACGACCCCGTCAGCCGCGCGCGCGGGATCAGCCCGCGCTCGACGATCCGCACCGTCGCGTCGAGTTCGCCGCTGAACAGCGCCCGCCGCCGCCCGTCGAAGGCGAGCGTCGCCAGCGACCGCGGCACGTCGAAGCTGCCCATCGCCGCGCCGTAGCTGCTCTCCATCCCCCAGATGCCGAGCACGATCGTGCCGGGCACGCCGGTCGCCCCCTCGTTCGCCGCGAGCAGCGGGGCGACCGCATCGCGCACCGCCCGCCCTCGCCCGATGCGGACCGGTTCGACGCGCTTCGCCAGATAGTCGGCGAACACCGCCGCCCGCCCGCTATCGTCGGGCTGGGCGCGATCGAGCTCGACGACGCGCGGCGAATAGTGCAGCCCGCCGAGGGTGGCGTCGAGCGCGGCGGGCGACACACCCTTGACCAGCTCCTCGGCGCGGAACTGCGCCAGCCACGCCTGGAAATCCGCCTCGACCCCGCCACCGGTGACCTCGTCGTCGGCAAGCGCGCCGAGTGTCGGCGGGGGCACCGCCGGCAGCGGCGCTGGCGTCGCAGCCGGTCGCGCCAGCGCAGCAGTTGGACCGCCTGGCTGACCTTGCGGGGGCATAGGCGCGGCCGTTAGCGGCGGCTCGCGAGTCGGACCGGCCGGAGGCTCAACCGGCTGCGCCGCCGCCGCCGCGGCACCAACCGCCGCCAGGAACAGGAGTCGCCCCAACACCCGCGCGCCTGTGCCATAGCCCGCCGCGCCGCGCCAAGACGAAAGCGCCGGGGCGAGACGCACGGTTGATCGCCCGCCGCTTCCGGAGGATGCTGCGCCCGCCGCGCAGCGACGCCTTCGACCAGCAGTTCTGCCGCACGCCCGAAGTTGTAGCCTTCCTGAAGCAGCTCTGAGCCGGCCGAGCCGGAGGGGTCGTCGCGAGCCCGCTTGAGCCGCGCCTTGCAAAGTAGGACTTCGGCGGCTATGCGCGCCCGTTCACTCCGGCTGGTCGGAACCAGCCACGCAAGGACACGACACATGAAGGCCGGCATCCACCCCGACTACCACACGATCAAGGTCCAGATGACCGACGGCACCGTGTTCACCACGCGGTCGACGTGGGGCAAGGAGGGCGACACGCTGGCGCTCGACATCGATCCGACCTCGCACCCGGCGTGGATCGGCGGCCAGGGCAAGATGCTCGACGCTGGTGGCCAGGTTGCGCGCTTCAACAAGCGCTTCGCGGGCCTCAGCCTCGGCAAGAAGTGACCCACGCGCCTGGCGGTCGCGCGCAGAAGCACGTCACGGGCGTGAACTTCGTGTGAACTTCGCCGGCGCGATGAGCCGGCGCGGGAGGCGCGACACACCGTCGCGGGTGTGAACTTCGTGTGAACTTCGCCCCGCCGCGCCTGCCCTCCTATCGGCTAAGCCGCTGACATTGCTGCTATTTCCTTGGCTCTCGCATAGTCGGCCTTGCCGTTCGGCGCGCGCGGCACCTGCCCGACGACGACGATCCGCTTTGGGGCTTTGTAGGGGGCCAGGCGGGTACGGACGTGGGCGATCAGCTCGCCCTCGCCCGCCCCAGAGGCGGCGACCACGGCCGTCACCGCCTGCCCCCAGCGGGCGTCGGCGACGCCGAAGACGAGCGCGTCGTCGACCGCGGCATGGGTCTTCAGCGCCTCCTCGACCTCCTCGGGGAAGACCTTCTCCCCGCCGGTGTTGATGCAGTGGCTGCCGCGGCCGAGGAGCGTGATCGACCCGTCCGCCTCCAATCGGGCGAAGTCGCCGGCGACCGAGTAGCGCTTGCCCTCGATCACCGGGAAGGTCGCCGCCGACCGCGCGGGGTCTTTCCAGTAGCCGATGGGGTTCATCCCGCCCCGCGCCAGCCGCCCGACCTCGCCAGGGGCGACCGGCCGAAGGGCGTCGTCGACGACGATCGTCTCCGTGCCGGCGGTGAAGCGCGCCGCTTCGCCGGCATTGGCCGCGCTCGACACGGCGACGCCGATGCCCAGGCTCTCCGACGAGCTGAGGGCGTCGAGCAGGACGACGTCGGGGTTGTGGCGGAGCAGCCCGGCCTTGACCTCGGGCGACCACATCGTGCCCGACGAGACGATGGTTCGCAGCGAGGCGATGCTCCCCGCGCCCTGGTCGAGCGCCGTCAGCAGCGGCCGGGCGAAGGCGTCGCCGACGATCGCCATGCTGTCGGGGCTGTGCGCCGCGCAGGCGGCGAGCGCCTCCAAGGGGCTGAACCCCGGCGACGGCAGCGTCACCACCGACCCGCCGCGCGCCAGCGCGCTGAGCGTCGTCAGCAGCCCGGTGCCGTGCATCTGCGGCGGCAGGATCAGGCTTCGCGTCCGCCCCTCCCCCGCTCGGATCAGGCCAAGCAGCGTGTCGAGGCTGTCGAGCGGCGGTGCCCCGATCGGCGCTCCGCCGCCCATCAGCAGCCACAGGTCGCCCTGCGCCCACATCACGCCCTTGGGATAGCCTGTCGTGCCGCCGGTGTAGATGAACAGCTGGTCGTCGCGGCTGTGGTGCTGGGGCTCGAGCGGAAGGCCCGACTCCGCCGCCGCCTTGAAGGCGTCGCCGACCTCGAGCGCCAGCTTCAGGTGCGGCAGGCGCGGTGCCAGCGCGGCCATCACCTCGGCGAACTCGGGGTCGAACACCACCACCGCGGCGTCGCTGTTGTCGAGGATGTAGAACAGCTCCTCGCCGGTATAGCGATAGTTGACGTTGACGTGGACCAGCCTTGCCTTGGCGGTGGCGACCACCGTCTCGGCGTAGGCCGGGCCGTTCCTCAGCAGGTGCGCGACCTTGCCCCCCGCCCGCGCGCCGGCGGCAAGGAAGGTCGCCGCCAGTGCGTCGGTGCGCCGGTCGAAGTCGCCCCAGCGCGTCACCCGGTCGCCGTGGATCAGCGCCGCTTCGCCCGGCGGCACCACCGTGCCGACGGCGGTGAATACCTCGCCCAGGCTGACGTGCATGACACCCTCCCCGATCTTGTTGGCCGCAGCTTGACACGGCGGGCGGTCGCCTTCCAAGCCCGATCGCGAAGGAGCCGCGATGCGCGCGATGGTCTGCCACCGGCTGACGCCCGACCGGTCGGGGCTGGCGTTCGAGGCCGACTGGCCCGAGCCGCCACCGCCGGGCTTGGGCGAGGTGACGGTCGCCGTCGCCCACGCCGCGCTCAACTATCCCGACGTGCTGATGCTCGCCGGCGGCTACCAGTACGCGCCACCCCTGCCCTTCATTCCCGGCGTCGAAGGTGCGGGGACGATCGTCGCCACGGGCCCGGGCGTCTCGCCGGAGCGCATCGGGCAGGTGGTCGTGGTCGGTGCCCGCGCGGGGCTGCTCGCCGAGCGGATCACGGTACCGGCGTCGGCGGTGCGGCCGCTGCCGGGCCTGCCGCTCGCCGAAGCGGCGGCCTTCACCGTCGCGGCGCTGACCGCCTATGTCGCGCTGGTCCGGCGCGGGCGACTGACTGCTGGTGAGCGCGTCGCTGTGACCGGGGCGGGCGGCGGAACGGGGCTGGCGGCGATCGCCCTCGCCCGAGCCTTGGGAGCCGAGGTGACGGCCCTCGTCTCGACCGCCGCCAAGGGTGAGGCCGCCGCCGCCGCGGGTGCCGGCGAGGTCGTCATCGTCCCGCGAGGCGCCCCGCTACCGCCGCTGCCGCCGGTCGACGTCGTATTCGACCCCGTCGGCGGCGCGCTCGCACCGGCGCTGATCGCGGCGCTGGCCCGCCGCGGCCGCTACCTCATCATCGGCTTCGTCGGGGGCATCCCGAGCGTGCCGACCGGCGACCTCGTCGCGCGCGAGCTGGAGGTGATCGGCGTCCGCGCTGGCGAGTACGCCCGGCAGGACCCCGCCGGCGGACGCGCCAACCTCGCCGCCATCGACGCCCTGGCCCCTCGGCTCGCCCCGCACATCGGCCTGCGCGTCCCCCTCGACCGCTCGCCCGACGCCTTCGCCGCCATGGCGGAGGGCCGGCTGACCGGCAAGGCGGTGATCGACCTCTAGGCGAAGGGCCGGTTCAGCCGGACGATGGCCGCGTTCAGGCAGGCGGCGAAGCTGACCCAGACGAAATAGGGCACGATCAGCCAGGTGGCCACGACTGAGAACGGCCGGATGAAGACCAGCAGCGCGAGGAGCGACAGCCACAGGAACACCACCTCGGCCAGCGCCCAATCGGGGTGGCGGAGGCGGAAGAACAGCGGGCTCCACAGGAAATGGGCGACCGCGTTGACGCCGTAGAGCAGCAGCACCGTCCGCTGCCCGTCGGCGTCCCCGGCACCACGCCACGCGAGCACCGCCGACCATCCCCACAGGCACAGGATCACCGTCCACGCCGGGCCGAACGCCCAGTTCGGCGGGTTCCACGCCGGCTTCCGCAGGTCGGCATACCAGCGGTCGATCGGCGTCAGCAGCGCGCCGCCGACCATCAGGAAAAGCGCGGCCGCGGCGGCAACGATCGTCGGCTGGTCCATGGGGCCGCTGTCCTCCACCTTGGGCGGTCACGTCAACCCAAAGCTAACCACCCTTGCCCGGCAAGCGCGGCTAAAGCCTTGCGCGAACGGCCGATAATTCCTGGGCAAGCATCGCTTGCAGGCAGACATCATCCTCTCGTCCGGAGCAGATCCATGATCCTGTTCGCCTTGGCCGTCGCGGCTGCAACCGGCTCGCCCTCGGTCGCTGCACCGCCGAAAGCCGTTAACGTCGCCGCCGATCCTTTGAGCGTAAACGCCATCCTCGCGTCGGTGCCGGCCGGAGCAACCGTTCGGCTGGTCGCCGGCAGCTATCCAATCGTCACCATCCGCGCGCGCAGCTTCGATCCACCGATAACCGTGGATGCAAGCGCGGCGACGGTCGCCGGTGTCCAGGTGATCAGCAGCAGCGGCGTCCGCTGGACCGGCGGTGTCATCAACGGGCTGCGCCCGACCGATGGCGGTGCCAACGTCGGCTTCGGTGCGACCCTCAGCAGCCAGATCGTCGTCGACGGCGTCCACGTCAGCGGCTTCCGCACCGGCATCGCCTTCGACCGTGTCACCGGCGGCGCGATCACCGGCAACTGGCTCGCCCACATGACCAGCGACGGCATCGATCTGGGCCGCTCGCGGTCGGTGACGATCGCGCGCAATACCTGCACCGACTTCACGCCATCGGACCTGGCGCACCCCGACTGTATTCAGGCATGGTCGCGGCCCGACGCCGCGCCGGTGTCCGACCTCGTGATCACGGGTAACAGCGCGGTCGGTGCGATGCAGGGCATCAGCCTGTTCAATCACGTCCGCGACGGCGTCGACGACGGCGGCTTCGACCGCATCAGCATCAGCAACAACAACGTGCTGGTGATCTATGGCGACGGCATCTCGGTCTATTCGTGCCGCGGCTGCTCGGTCCGCAACAACAGCGTCAACTCGCTGCCGAACTATTATAGCCGCGCGCAACTCAGCATCATCGATGGATCGGTCGATCAGTGCGGCAACGTCGTGGCGATGGTGCCGCGCCAGGGCACGCCGCCATGTCCGAGCGGAGGATGAGGTGGGATTCGAACCCACGGTGAGCGTAAACCCACGGCGGTTTTCAAGACCGCTGCCTTAAACCACTCGGCCACTCATCCGCCCGGTGCGTGTACGCCGGGCGGACCGGCTTGGAAAGGTCAGGCGTCGAGGTTGGGTCGCAGCCAGGCCTCCGCCTGCTCGACGCTGACGCCGCGACGGGCCGCGTAATCAGCGACTTGGTCGGGCCCGATGCGAGCGACCCCGAAATAGTGCGCCTGCGGATGGGCGAAGTAGAAGCCGCTGACTGCCGCCGTCGGCAGCATCGCGAAGCTCTCCGTCAGCGTCAGGCCGGTCGCCTCGGTCGCGCCGAGCAGGTCGAAGAGCAGCGGCTTGACGCTGTGGTCGGGGCACGCCGGATAGCCGGGCGCGGGGCGGATGCCGGCGAAGCGCTCGTGGATCAGGTCGTCGGGCGTCAGCGCCTCGTCCGCGGCATAGCCCCAGAACTCGCGACGGACGCGCTCGTGAAGGTGCTCGGCGAAGGCTTCCGCGAGGCGATCGGCCAAGGCCTTCAGCATGATGTCGCTATAGTCATCGTGCGCTGCCTTGAAGCGCACGAGGTGCGGCTCGATCCCCTCGCCCGCGGTCACGGCAAAGGCCCCGAGCCAGTCACCTTCGGGCGCGACGAAGTCGGCGAGGCACGAGTTCGGCCGCCCCTCGCGCTTGGCGATCTGCTGGCGGAGGAAGGGGATGCGGATTTCGGTAGCCCCGGTTGCGGGTGCATTGTCATCCCCGCGAAAGCGGGGACCCATCTCCTCAGACCGCGAGAGATCAGTCCCCGCTTCCGCGGGGATGACGATGTTATTTTTGGGAGCGTCGGCATCCATGCTCGCCCCGTCCACCTCGCCCACCGTCACGAGCACGTCGTCGCCGTTGCGGCGGGCGGGCCAGAAGGCGGCAACGCCGTTCGCCGTCAGCCATTTCTCCTCGACAGTCCGCGCCAGCATCGCCTGGGCGTCGGCGAAGAGGGCGGATGCGCTCTCGCCGACCACCGGGTCGGTCAGGATCGCCGGATAGGTGCCGGCCAGCTCCCAGGCGCGGAAGAACGGCGTCCAGTCGATGTAGGGGACGAGCCGCTCGAGCGGATAGTCGCGCAGCACGACGCGGCGCTCGCGCGGCGGCACCGGCGGGTGCGCGGCGAAGTCGGCGCGGAAGGCGTTGGCGCGCGCGGCGGCGAGCGGCACCAGCGCGCTGTCGGGCTTCCGCGCCCGCGCCTCGCGGATCGCCGCGTACTCGGCCGCGGTGCGCGCGACGAGGTCGTCCTTCAGCGTGTCGCTGACCATCGCGCCGGCCACGCCGACCGCGCGGCTGGCGTCGAGGACGTGCACCGTCGGCCCGCTGTACGCCGGCGCGATGCGGAGCGCGGTATGCACCCGGCTCGTCGTCGCGCCACCGATCAGCAGCGGCAGCTTGAGCCCAGCGCGCTCCATCTCGCGCGCCACCGTCACCATCTCGTCCAAGGACGGCGTGATGAGGCCGCTCAACCCGATCATGTCGGCGCCGCTGTCGTTCGCCGCCTGCAGGATCGCCGGCCATGGGACCATGACGCCGAGGTCGACGACCTCGAAGTTGTTGCACTGGAGGACGACGCCGACGATGTTCTTGCCGATGTCGTGGACGTCGCCCTTGACGGTGGCCATGACGATCCGCCCCTTGGCCGACGCGCCTTCCTGCTTCTCCGCTTCGATGTAGGGCAGCAGGTGGGCGACCGCCTTCTTCATCACGCGCGCCGACTTGACGACCTGCGGCAGGAACATCTTGCCAGCCCCGAACAGGTCGCCGACGATGTTCATCCCGGCCATCAGCGGCCCCTCGATGACGTCGATCGGGCGCGCCGCCGCTGCCCGCGCTTCTTCCGTGTCGTCGACAACGAAGGCGTCCAAGCCCCTGACGAGGGCGTGTTCGAGCCGCTTCGCCACCGGCCACCCGCGCCATTCCTCGGCCTCCTTCTCGGCCGCAGCACCGCCCTTGAA
>JAFARM010000252.1 GCA_019245455.1 Sphingomonadaceae bacterium
CTTGGTCACGGCGGCGACGAAGTCGGGGCGGATCGGCGAGGCATCGTTCGGCACCGCGCCCTCGGTCACGTCCTTGAACTGAACGGCCGGCTCGGCGGCGACGCGCTGCAGCTCGGCCATGATGTCGTCGGGCTTGTGGCCGGGGAAGATGCGGCAGTTGATGTTCGCCGTCGCCCGCTGCGGCAGTGCGTTGAGGCCGTGGCCGCCGCTGACCATCGTCGGCACGCACGTCGTGCCGATCTCGCCCACCGTTTCGTAGTTGGCGGTCAGCGTCGCGATCGCCGCCTTGTCGGCGGGGTTGGCGGCGAAAGCGCGCATCGCGGCGGCGGTCTTCGCGTCCTCGTACTTGGCCGCCTGGACGAAATACGCGCGGGTCAGCGCGTTGACCTCGGGCTTGAAGTGGTACGCGCCGATCCGCGTCAGGGCGTGGGACAACTGGACGATGGCATTGTCGGGGCGAGGGGCCGACGAGTGGCCGCCGGGGTTGATGACGGTCAGCTGGAAGTCGGCGTAGGTCTTCTCCGCCCCCTGCCACGTCCAGTAGAGCGGCTTGCCCGTCTTCTCGTCGAGGTCGCCGCCGCCGCCGTCGATGTTGAGAACGAGTTCGGCATTCTTCAATTTGTCGGCGATGATCGCACTGGTCTTCATCGCCGTCTCCTCGTCGCCGGAGAACTCGATGACGATGCTGCGGCGGGGCGTGTACCCCTCGCGCCGGAGCTCGATCAGCGCGGCGATGGCCGTCGTGCCGTCGAGCTTCATGTCGGTCGCGCCGCGGCCGTAGAGGTAGCCGTTCTCGACGACCGGGGTGAACGGGTCGCGCTGCCAGTCGGCGGGGTTCGCCTCGACGACATCCATGTGGCCGCTGATGACGAGCGGCTTGAGGGTTGCGTCGCTGCCGCGCCAGGTGGCGATCAGATAGGCGGTGTCGCCCTCCGGCGTGATCGTCACGTCGCCGTCGGCGAACCCGCCCGCGACGAGTGCTGCCTTGTACAGCGCGGCAACCTCGGGCGTCTTGTTGCCTGGCCCGGCGACCGAGCGGAGCGCGATCGCGCGCTTGGCGAGGTCGAGCGCTTGGCGCTCCGCCTGCGGGTGCTCGCCGGCAGAGGCCAGGGCGGGGGCAGCGAGCACCGCTGCCGCGAACACCGTCAACCCAAGCCGCATCGCGCCCATTCCCCCGTCGAAGGTGCGAGCCTAGCGCGCGCGGGTCCGCCCCGACAACCCCCGTGCCCGACGCCCGCTTCCGCCGGGCATAGGACTTCCGCCAATCCTGCGGTACGACAGCGGACGAGAGCAGCACGCGAGGGTCAAGCGATGTCGTCTGGAGCTGGGCCGTGGCCGCGTTGACCGCCGTTCCCGCGCGCGGGGTCGATGTCGCCCACGCCAGCTTCGGCACGCTGCCCGACGGCCGCGACGTGCCGGCGGTGACGCTGGTCAACGCGCACGGCGTCCGCGCGACGGTGATCGCGTGGGGGGCGACGCTGCAGTCGCTGATCCTGCCCGACCGCGACGGTAACCCGGCCGATGTCACGCTCGGCTATGACACGCTGCAGGACTATCTCGATCATCCGCAGTTCTTTGGCGCGACCGTCGGCCGCTTCGCCAACCGCATCGCGCGCGGGCGCTTCACGCTCGACGGCACGGCGTACCAGGTCCCGGTCAACGACGGGGCCAACGCGCTGCACGGCGGTACCGAGGGCTTCGACAAGCAACTGTGGCAGGTGACCGACGCCGCCGGCGGCGCGCAGGGCCACGTCACCCTGCGCCACGTCAGCCCGGACGGCGACATGGGCTATCCCGGCGCGGTGACGATCGAGGCGACGTACACGCTGGACGCCGACGACCGCCTGACGATCGAGTATCGCGCCACGACCGACGCGCAGACGATCATCAACATCACCAACCACGCCTACTGGAACCTGGCCGGCGAGGGATCGGCGAGCGGAGCGATGGGCCACCGGGTGACGATCGCCGCCGACGCGTACGTGCCGACCGACGCCGGCTCCATCCCGACCGGCGAGGTCCGTCCCGTCGCCGGCACCGCCTTCGACTTCCGTACCGGCCACATCGTCGGCGACCGCGTGCGCGACGCGACCGAGCAGCAACTGGTCTTCGGCCGCGGCTACGACCACACCTTCGTCCTGACCCGGCAGGCGACGGCCGACGAGCACCTGGTGGCGCGCGTCGCCGATCCGCACTCGGGCCGCGCCTTCGAACTGTGGTCGAACCAGCCCGGCGTACAGTTCTATACGGGCAACTTCCTCGACGGCACGACGCGCGGCAAGGCCAGGCGCATCTACCGCCAGGGCGACGCAGTGGTGTTCGAGCCGCAGCTGTTCCCCGACACGCCCAACCAGCCGGCGTTCGGCTCGGCGCGGCTGGCCCCGGGCGAGACGTACCGCAACCTGATCTCCTACCGCTTCTTCACGCTCGACCCGTAGACAGACGCGGCGAATCGACTAGACCGGCAGCGAGCCGGCGTTCGACCGGAGCCTGCGTGGGGGATTGTGCATGGGCCTGTCGTCGATCGATCTCGCGGTCGTCATCGTCTACGCCTTCGGCATCTTCGGCCTGGCGCAGTGGGTCAGCCGCGACAAGGCCGGCGCCCCCAAGGACAGTTCCGACTATTTCCTCGCGTCGAAGTCGCTGCCGTGGTGGGCGATCGGCGCGTCGCTGATCGCGGCCAACATCTCGGCCGAAC
>JAFARM010000286.1 GCA_019245455.1 Sphingomonadaceae bacterium
TCGACCTCAGCCATGTCAGCGAAGGGACGATGCGCGCGGCGCTCGCCGCATCGAAGGCCCCGGTGATCTTCAGCCATTCGAGCGCGCGGGCGCTCGACGATCACCCGCGCAACGTGTCGGACGACGTGCTGAAGCTCGTCGCCGCGAACGGCGGAGTCGTCATGGTCAACTTCGCCCGCGGCTATGTCTCCGACGCGTATCGCCGCTGGCAGGCGGAGGAGGGGGCGGAGAAGACGCGGCTGAACGCGCCCCCGTTCGGCGGGCTCTACATCGGCCAGCCGGAGAAGGCGGCCGCCGCATTGGCCGAGTGGGAGACGGCGCACCCCGCGCCGGTGGTGACGCTGGCGATGGTCGCCGACCATATCGACCAGATCGCCAAGGTCGCTGGGCCGGACCATGTCGGCATCGGCAGCGACTTCGACGGGGTCTCAGGCTCCCTGCCGCAGGGGCTGGAGAATGTCGCCACCTACCCCGCCCTGCTCGCCGAGCTCGCCCGGCGCGGGTGGAGCGACGCCGACCTCGCCAAGGTCGCCGGCGGCAATGTGCTGCGGGTGATGGCGGCGGCGGAAGCGGTCGCGGCGGCGATGAAGGACGAGCCGCCCGGCCACGCGACGCTGGCGGTGGACGCCCGCTGATCCTCCCCGCCGCCCGTGGAGGTGGCACGCAGCGCCGCGGGGGGGGTGGCCTCTTCCCGCTTCTCCCTCGTCATTCCCGCGAAAGCGGGAACCCATCTCCCGCAGCGTCGAGGAGAGACGAACGTCGCCACAGCTTCGACTTCGGGAGATGGGTCCGCGCTTTCGCGGGAATGACGCCAGCTTGTTCAGGGACCAGAAACACCCCGCCCGCCCTCGATCCGCACCACTGCATTCGCCAGCCGCGCCGCTTCGCCGGCGTCATGGGTGACGTACACCACCGGGATCGCGACCGCGGCGAACAGGCGGGCGAAGACCTCGACCAGCGCCGCCCGCGCATCGCCGTCGAGCGCCGACAGCGGTTCGTCCATCAGCAGCACGCGCGGCTGGCCGAGGAGCGCGCGGGCGATGCCGGCGCGCTGCGCCTCGCCGCCCGACAGACGCGCCGCCGGCCGGTCGAGCAGCGCGGCGATGCCGGTATCGGCGATCACCGCCTCGCGCGTAAACGGCCCCGGCGGCGCCCGCCGCGCGGCATAGGCGAGGTTGCCGGCGACCGTCAGGTGCGGCAGCAGCCCCGCCCCCTGCATGACATAGCCGACGCGGCGGCGGTGGGCGGGGACGAACGTCCGCGCGTCCTGCCAGAGGGTGGCACCGAGCGCGATCCGCCCCGGCCGGCGGTCGAGCCCGGCGATCGCGCGCAGCACGCTCGTCTTGCCCGCGCCCGACAGCCCGGTCAGCGCCGTGACCCCCGGTGGCGCGGCAAAGGCGATGTCGAGCGGAAAGCCGGTGCCGCCATGCAGCGCAAGGTCGAGGACCTCCGCGCCCGGCGCGGCCGGCGGCGAACTCACGCGACGCTGCCGAGCCGCCGGTCGACGAGGAGCAGCGCCAGCAGCGCGACGAAGGCGAAGGCGACGAGCGCCGCGGCGATGGCGTGCGCCGGACCGAACTGCAGGCTTTCGACCAGGCTGTAGATGCGCGTCGACAGCACCTCGGTCCGGCCGGGGATGTTGCCGCCGATCATCAGCACGACGCCGAACTCGCCGACCGTGTGGGCGAAGACGAGGATGGCGGCGGCGACGAACCCGCGCCGCGCCTGCGGGACGGCGACGCTGCGGAAGCGGTCGAGCGGCCCCGCGCCCATCGTCGCGGCGAGGTCGAGGCTGCGCTGCTCGACCGCGGCGAAGGCCGTGCGCAGCGGCTGCACGGCAAACGGCAGCGAGTAGACGAGGCTGCCGACGACGAGCCCGGCGAAAGTGAAGGCGAGGCTGCGCACCCCGAACGGCCGCAGCAGCGCCGTCAGCGGCCCCGCCGGTCCCATCGCCACCAGCAGGTAGAAGCCGATCACCGTCGGCGGCAGGACCAGCGGCACGGCGGCGATCGCCGCGACGACCTCCTTCCACCACCGCGGCGACCGCGCCAGCCACCAGGCGAGCGGCGTCGCCAGCAGCAGCAGCAGGAGCGTGGTGACGGAGGCCAGCTCGATCGTCGTCGCCGCGACCAGCCCCACGCGTCAGCGGACCTCGTAGCCGTAGCGCTTGATGATCGCCCTGGCCTCGGCCCCCTGCAGGAATTTCAGGAACTTCGCCGCGACCGGATTGGCCGCGCCGGTCTTCAGCTCGACCGCCGCCTGTTCGATCGGGGCGTGGAGCGTCGCCGGCACCACCCAGCGCGAGCCGCCGGGGACGGTGATGACCTGGCTCAGCGCGACGAAGCCGAGCTCGGCCGCGCCCGTGGCGACGAACTGGTACGCCTGGGTGATCGAGCTGCCGGTGACGAATTTCGGCGCGTTCTGGTCGTAGAGCTTCAGGGTCTTCAGCGTCTCGACCGCCGCCGCGCCGTAGGGCGCAGCGGCCGGATCGGCGATGGCGAGGTGGGCGAAGCTGCCGCCCTTCAGCACCGCCCCCTGCCCGTCGACCAGGCCCGGCGTCGCCGAGTAGAGCACCAGCGTGCCGACCGCATAGACGAAGCGTGTGCCCGGCACCGTCAGCCCGTCGGCCTCGAGCTTGGCCGGGCGGTCGGCGTCGGCGGACAGGAACACCTCGAACGGCGCGCCGTGCGTCATCTGCGTGTAGAACGCGCCCGACGAGCCGAAGCTGAGTGTCGCCGTATCGCCCGTCGCCTTGGTGAACGCGGCGGCGATCGCCTTGGCCGGCTCGGTGAAGTTGGCGGCGACGGCGACCACCGTCTCGCCGGCATGAACCGGCGCGGCCGCGAACAGCGCAAGCAGGATCAGGCGGCGCATGGGTCCTCCGGTCGAGTCGCAACGCCCTGCCTACTAGCCGCTCGATCGGCACCGCGCCAGCCCGAAGCCGCTTGAGCCCGCGTTCGGATGGCGTCATAATCACCGTTCAACGCAAACGCCCGGGGGGGTGCAGCATGATCGACCGGTTCGGCTCGGAGACCGCGCTTCTCGTCATCGACGCGCAGAAGGGCGTCAACCTGCACAGCTACTGGGGCGGCTGCGGCGGGCACCGCAACAACCCGCACGCCGAGGCGCGCATCGCCGACCTGCTCGCCGCGTTCCGCGCCGCCGGGCGTCCGGTCTACTTCACCTTCCACAACTCGCGCGAGGCGGCGTCGCCATTGAAGCTCAGCCTCGACAGCGGCCAGGCGATGCCGGGGCTCGAGCCGATCCCCGGCGAGCGCGTCGTCGTCAAGGACGTCAACAGCGGCTTCGTCGGCACCGAGCTCGAGCTCAGCCTGCGCCGCGACGGCGTCCACCGGCTGGTCGTCGCCGGCTTCTTCACCAATATGTGCGTCGACACGACGGTGCGGTCGGCGGGCAACATGGGCTATGATACCTATCTGGTCCACGATGCCTGCGCCGCCGGCAACCGCATTGCCGCCGACGGCACCAGCTTCGACGCCGAGCTCGTCCACCGGCTGAGCGTCGCCAACCTGCACGGCGAGTTCTGCACGGCGATCACCACCGCCGACGCCGTCGCCCTGCTCGCCGCGGCCAACCCCGCGCTCCACCGGGTGCAGGGCAACGAGCTGCACCGCGGGACCGACCTCGCCGAAGCCGCCTGAGGGGCATCAGGGCGCCGTCGCGCGCGCCCGATCGACGATCTCACCGATCGCCTGCGCCACCGCGTCGGGCCGATCCTTGGGCATCAGGTGGCCGCTGCGTTCGACCAGACGGTGC
>JAFARM010000035.1 GCA_019245455.1 Sphingomonadaceae bacterium
CGATCACATAATGTCGCGCTCCCGCGACGGGGACATAATGCCGCCCGCTCAAGTCGCCCGCACCCCCGCGGCATAGGGCGAGGCCTTCAGGTACGGGTTGCGCCGCGTCAGTGCGAGCAGCAGCCCGAAGCCGATCGACAGCGCCAGGAACGACGACCCGCCATGACTGATGAACGGCAGCGTCATGCCCTTCGACGGCAGCAGGGCGAGGTTGACGCTCATGTTGATCGCCGCCTGCAGCCCGAACTCGATGGCGAGGCCCGAGGCGGCGAGGAAGATGAACGGCTCCTCCTCGTCGAGCAGTTGCAGCAGGACGCGGACGACGATCGCCAGGTACAGCACCGCCAGCATGAAGCAGGCGATGGCGCCGAACTCCTCGCCGATGACGCTGAAGATATAATCGGTGTGCGCCTCGGGCAGGCGGAACTTCATCTGCCCCTCGCCGGGCCCCGCGCCGAACAGGCCGCCGGCCTTGAAGCAGTCGAGCGCGCGGTCGATCTGGTAGGTGTCGCCGGTGCCCTTGACGAAATGGTCGATGCGCTCGGCGACGTGGGTCGAGGTCAAATGGGCGACGCCGAGCCCGGCCAGCGCGAGGCAGATCACCGCTCCGACGACGAGCAGGCTCATCCCCGCCAGCACCGCCTGCACCAGCCACACCGCGCCGAACAGCGCCGTCTGGCCGAAGTCGGGCTGCTTCACCAGCAGGCCGGCGATGACCACGAGCAAGCCGAACGACAGCTGCATTGTCGGCAGGCTACGGTCGTCGAAGCGCGCGGCGAGCAGCCAGGCGGTGGTGATGACGAACATGGGCTTGAGGAACTCGGACGGCTGCAGCTGGAAGCCGGGCAGGTTGATCCAGCGGACCGCGCCGTTGACCTCGCTGCCGACGAAAGGGACGGCGAACAGCGCCGCAAGGAACACGACGGTGCCGCCGATGGCGACGCGCTTGGCCCAGCGGATCGGCAGCAGCGACACGGCGAACATCAGCGGCACGCCGGCCAGCACCCACAGCACCTGGCGCTTGAGGTAGAACAGGTCGCCGACGCGGACCGACCCGCCCGAATAACGATGCGCCGCGGCGGGCGAGGCGGCGGCGACGGCGACGATGCCGAGGCCGATCAGCAAGAGGACGAGGGCGACGAGCGGCTTGTCGATCGTCCAGAACCAGCGGCCGAGGATCGTCCGGTCGTTGCGGCTGAGGTGCTTCACAGGGCCTCCACAAGCCGCTTGAACGCCGCGCCGCGCGCGGTGAAATCGGTGAACTGGTCGTACGAGGCGCACGCCGGGGACAGCAGGACCGTGTCGCCCGGCTGCGCCGCGGCGGCGGCGAGCGCGACGGCTCGGTCGAGGGTGCCGGCCTCGACCACCGCCACCTTGTCGGCGAGCAGGCGGGCGAATAGCGGCGCGGCCTCGCCGATCAGATAGGCGGCGGCGACGTGCGGCAGGAAGGGCAGGCAGGCGTCGAGCTCGTTGGTCTTGGCTTGCCCGCCGGCGATCCAGTGGACGCGCGGGAAGGCGGCGAGCGCGGGGGCGGCCGACGCCGGATTGGTCGCCTTGCTGTCGTTGACGAAGGCGACGCCGTTCACCTCGCGCACCCGCTCCATGCGGTGCGGCAGGCCGGGGTAGGTGGCGAGGCCGCGGGCGATTGTTTCTCGATCGAGTCTGAGGGCGCGGCAGGCCACAATCGCGCAGGCGGCATTTTGGGAATTATGTGGCCCCTGTAGTTCAGGCCAATCAGCCTGACTTGCCCACAACTCTCCATCCTGGATAGCTCCTTCGTCATAGACGGCAGCTCCCAGGAGGCCGGGTTCTGGATTGTCGGCAGCTAGCTGGCGACTGAGGTGCAGCGACGTCCACCAAAGGCGGTCGATCACGCCGCTGCGCCATGCCTCGCTGGTAAGGATGGCGGTGTGCGGGTGCGTCTGCATCTCGAACAGCCGCATCTTGGCGGCGACGTACGCTTCCATCGTGCCGTGCCGGTCGAGGTGATCGGGCGTGATGTTGGTCAGCACCGCGACGTCGCAGTCGAGCGTGAAGGTCAGTTCGAGCTGGAAGCTCGACAGTTCGAGCACGTACACGCCGCCCGCCGGCAGCGGCTCCTCGGACAGGATTGGCGCGCCGATGTTGCCGCCGAGCCGCGCCGGGACGCCGGCGGTGACGAGGATGTGGTGGATGAGGGCGCAGGTCGTCGACTTGCCGTTGGTCCCGGTGACGCCAACGACCTTGTGCGGCGGCAGCCCGGCGCGCGCCTGGGCGAACAGCTCGGTGTCGCCGATCACCGGCACGCCGGCCGCGACCGCGCGGCGGAACACCGGCGCGTCGTGCGGCACGCCGGGAGAGACGACCATCGCCGCCAGCCCGGAGAGGTCGGCGGTGTGGAAGTCCGTCAAAGCCCCGCCGAAGCCGTCGCGCGGCGCCGCGTTGTCGTCCCACGCGGCGACCTCCGCCCCGCTCGCGGTCAGCGCCGCGGCGACCGAGCGGCCGGTGCGGGCGAGGCCGAACACGCCGTAGCGTTTGCCGGTCCAGAGGGAGGAGGTGATCACGACCTGCTCCCTCCCCCCCCGATGCGAAGCATCGGAGAGTGGGGAGGGCCGGGGTGGGGGAGGTCGGACTGGAGGCGGCAGCCTGCGTGGCGAGGCCGGGCCCCCACCCCGGCCCTCCCCGCTCTCCGTTCGCTGCGCTCACGGGGGGGGAGGGAGAAGGAGGCGCGACCTATCTTCACCGCAGCTTCAACGTCGCCAGGCCCGCCAGCGCCAGCACGAGGCTCACGATCCAAAACCGGATCACCACCGTCGACTCGCTCCACCCGAGCTGCTCGTAGTGGTGGTGCAGCGGGGCCATGCGGAACACGCGCTTGCCCGTCGTCTTGAAGCTGACGACCTGGACGATGACGCTGACCGTCTCCAGCACGAACAGGCCGCCGATCAGCAGCAGGACGATCTCGTGATTGGTGACGACCGCGACCGTGCCGAGCGCGCCGCCCAGTGCCAGCGATCCGGTATCCCCCATGAACACCGCCGCGGGCGGCGCGTTGAACCACAGGAACCCCAGGCACGCGCCGATCAGCGCGCCGACGAAGATGGCGAGCTCGCCCGATCCCGGCACGTGGTGGATGCCGAGATAGTCGGCGAAGCGGATGTTGCCGGCGAGATACGCGATCACCCCCAGCGTCAGGGCGGCGATGATCACCGGCATCGTCGCCAGCCCGTCGAGGCCGTCGGTCAGGTTGACGGCATTGCCCATGCCCGCGACGATGAACGCGCCGAACAGGATGTAGAACGGCCCCAGGAACAGTCCGAAGTCCTTGGCGAACGGCAGGTACAGCGTGTGCCCGGTGCGCGTGCCGATGTACCAGGCGGCGAGCCCGGCGATGGCGAACTCGGCGGCAAGGCGGACGCGCCCCGACACGCCCTTGGCCGAGCGCTTCACCACCTTGTCATAGTCGTCGAGGAAACCGATCGTGCCGAAGCCGAGCGTGACGAACAGGCACGCCCAGGTGAAGCCGTCGGTCAGGTCCATCCACAGGAAGGTCGACACGGTCATCGATACCAGGATGAGCAGGCCGCCCATCGTCGGCGTGCCCTTCTTGGTCAACAGGTGCGACGCCGGTCCGTCGCTGCGGATCGGCTGGCCCTTGCCCTGCTTGGTCCGCAGCCACTTGATGAAGCGCGGTCCCAGCCACAGCGCGATGACGAGCGCCGTCAGCACCGCCGCGCCGCTCCGGAAGGTGATGTAACGGAACAGGTTAAGGATGCCCTCGAAGTGGAACATCCGGGCGAGGACGAAGATCATGCGGACGCCTTGCTGAGGCCGGCAACGAGCGTGCCGAGCCGGACCGAGTTCGAGCCCTTGACCAGCAAAACATCGCCCGCGGCAAGGCTTCCGCGCACCGCCGCCAGCGCCGCTTCGGCATCGTCCACCAGCGTCGCCGGGATGTGGCGCGGCAGGCTCGCGGCGAGCGGTGCCATCTCCGCGCCGACCAGAACGGCGTGGCCGACACCGGCGGCGTCGATCAGCGGGGCGAGCGCGGCGTGGAACGCGTCCGATTCGGCGCCCAGCTCCTTCATCGCGCCGAGCACGACGCGGCGCTTGCCCGCACCCGTCACCGGCGTCGCGCCGAGCACCGCCAGCGCGGCGGCCATCGAGGCGGGGTTGGCGTTGTAGCTTTCGTCGATGACGGTCGCGGTGCCTTCGCCGCGCGTGACCTCGAAGCGCGCGCCGCGTCCGGCCAGTCCGCCGAGGTCGGCGAGCGCCAGCCCCGCCAGCGCGAGGTCGCCGCCGACCGCCTCGACCGCCGCCAGCACGGCAAGCGCGTTCGACAGCCAGTGCGCGCCCGGCGTGCCGATGCGGAACATGAGGCGACGGCCGAGCACATCCGCCGTCGCCGTCGTGCAGTCGGGGTGGAGGACGTGGTCGGTCGCGCGCACGTCGGCCCCCCCGCCCATGCCGAAGGTGACGATGCGGCTAGCGTAGGGCCGGGCGGCGGCGAGCAGCCGGTCGCGGTGGATGTTGTCGAACGGCACGATCGCGGTGCCGCCGGGCTCGAGGCCCTGGAAGATCTCGCCCTTGGCGTCGGCGATGCCTTCCTCGCTGGCGAAGAACTCACGGTGGGCGCTCGCCACCCAGGTGACGATGGCGACGTGCGGGCGGACGAGGCGGGTCAGCGCGGCGAGCTCGCCGGCGTGGTTCATGCCCATCTCGAACACGCCGAAGCGGCTGGCGGCGGGCATCCGCGCGAGGCTCAGCGGTACGCCGGTGTGATTGTTGTAGCTCTTGACCGAGGCGTGGATCGCGCCCGGCGCGGTTCGCTCGAGCGCGAGGCGCAGCGCCTCTTTGGTGCCCGTCTTGCCGACGCTGCCCGTGACGCCGATGATCCGCGCTGTCGTGCGGGCGCGGGCGGTGGTGGCGAGGGCGGTAAGGCCGGCCATGGTGTCGGCGACGCGGACGTGGGGGCCGTCGGCGGGCTCGCTGACGAGGACGCCGGCCGCGCCCTGCGCCTGTGCCTGCGCGACGAAGCGGTGGCCGTCGGTCGCCTCGCCCCTCAGCGCGACGAACAGGTCGCCGGGCTCGACCTCGCGCGAGTCGAAGGTGACGCCAGTCGCGGTGAAGTCGCCCGCTGCCGTGCCGCCGGTGGCGGCGGCGATGGCGGCCGAGGTCCAGAGGGCCGTCATGCTCCCTCTCCCGCTTGCGGGAGAGGGCGAGAGACGCGCCTGCAGGCGCGGCCCGGAGTGAGGGTGTGGGGTCGCGTTAAGGGCCACCCTCGCAGCATTCGGGCCGCGGGCACACCCTCACCCGCCGCGCTGGCGCGCGAGTCGCCTCTCCCGCAAGCGGGAGAGGAAAGGAGCGTCTCCCTCACGCCGCCGCCTCCCGCGCAATCCGGTCCGCTTCCTCCCGCGCCACGACCGTATCGTCGAACGGCAGGACGCGGTCGCCGACGATCTGGCCCTGTTCGTGGCCCTTGCCGGCGATGAGGACGATGTCGCCGGGGCCGCTGGCGGCAATGGCGGCGTGGATGGCGGCGCGGCGGTCGCCGACCTCCTGCGCGCCCGGAGCGGCGGCGAGGATCGCCGCGCGGATCACCGCCGGGTCCTCGCTGCGCGGGTTGTCGTCGGTGACGATGACGTCGTCGGCGTGGGCGACGGCGGCCGCGCCCATCAGCGGCCGCTTGCCGGCGTCGCGGTCGCCGCCCGCGCCGAAAACCAGCCGCAGCCGCCCGGCGACGTGGGGGCGGAGCGCGGCGCAGGCTGCCTCGAGCGCGTCGGGGGTATGGGCATAGTCGACGTAGACCGCCGCGCCCGAGCGGGCGATGACGGCGCGCTCGAGCCGCCCGCGCACCGGCTGGACGCGGGCGAGGTTGGCGAGCGTGGCGGCGACCTCGCCGCCAGTGGCGACGACGAGCGCGGCGGCGGTCAGCGCGTTCGCCGCCTGGTAGGCACCGATCAGCGGCAGCTTGACGGTGACGGCGCGGCAGCCCCAGTCGAGCGTCAGGTCCTGGCCGAGCGCGGTGGGCGTCCGCGCCGTCAACGTGACCATCGTCGCTCCAGCCGGTGCCCGTCCGGCGGCGGCGGGATTGAGGCGGATGACCGTCGCCCGCAACCCCCGCTCGCCGACCGCGGCGAGCACGCGCGCGCTCCACTCGTCGCCGGTGTCAACCACCACCGCTGTGCCGCCTTCGTCGACGACCTCGGTGAACAGGCGCAGCTTGGCGGCGAAGTACGCCTCCATCGTTTCGTGGTAATCGAGATGGTCGCGGCTGAGGTTGGTGAACGCCGCCGCGCGCACCGGCAGCCCTTCGGTGCGGTATTGCGCAAGCCCGTGGCTCGACGCCTCGAAGGCGACTTGGCTCAGCCCCTCGCGCGCCAGCCCGCCCATGTTGGCTAGGAAGGTGACGATGTCGGGCGTCGTCAGCCCCGTCGTGACGCGGTCGTCGGCGGTGGTGACGCCGAGCGTGCCGATCGACGCCGCGCGCTCGCCCGCCAGCCGCCACAGCTGGCGGGTCAGCTCGACGGTCGAGGTCTTGCCGTTGGTGCCGGTGACGGCGACCGTCGTCGCGGGGTAGGGAGCGAAGAAAGGCGCGGCGACGCGGGCGAAGCGGCGGCGCGGCTCGGCGTCGGCGAGGTGGACCGCGCCGTCGACTCGCGCCTCGGGCCGGGCGACGACGGCGACGGCACCGGCGGCGACGGCCGCGGGGATGAAGTCCTCGCCATTGAAGGTCGCGCCGCGGAACGCGCCGAAGACGTTGCCGGCGGCGACCTTGCGGTGGTCGATGGCGAACCCCGTCACCTCGCGCGCCGCGTCGCTCGCCGCCACGTCGGGCGCGAGGTCGCCCAGCCTCATTCCTTCTCCGGCGCCTTCTCGACGAGGCCGAGCATCCCCGACACGTCGATGTCGTGGTCGAGGTCGGGGGCGACGCCGAGGTAGGGGGCGATCCGCGGCACGATCTTGGCGACGATCGGCGCCGAGACCATGCCCGCGGTCGAGAAGCCGCCCGTCTCCTTCGTCCCGTGCGGCGCGTCGAGCAGCGCGATGACGACATAGCGCGGTGCGTCCATCGGGAAGGCGGCGGCGAAGGTGCTGACGTTGACGTGCTTCTCGTAGTGGCCGCCCTGCTGCTTCTCGGCCGTGCCCGTCTTGCCGCCGATGCGGTAGCCCGGCGCGTTCGCCTTGCGCCCGGTGCCGCTGGTGACGACCATGCGGAGGAGGGCGCGCATCGTGTCGGAGGTCTTCTCGCTGAAGATGCGCCTGCCCGGCACCGCCTGGCCGGGTGCGACCTTGAGCATCGTCGCCGGGTGGAACACGCCGCCGTTGACCACGGCCGCATAGGCGGTGGCGAGGTGGAGCGGCGTCACCGCGATGCCGTGGCCGAAGCCGACCGTCATCGTCGCGATCTCGCCCCAGTTGTTCGACGGCGGGTAGAGCGTGTGGCCGCGCTCCATCAGCTCGCCCGATACCGGCTTGAGGAAGCCGAGCGCGTCGAGATACGCCCGCTGCCGCGTCGCCCCGAGCTCGGCTGCCATGTGCGCGGTGCCGATGTTCGACGAGTGAATGAAGATCTCGGGCACCGTCGCCCACTTGCGCAGCTCGTGGCCGCGGTCGTCGTGAATGGTGAAGCGGCCGATGTGGATCGGCGCGGTGGCGTCGTACTTCTGGTCCATCGAATGGATGAAGCCGTCGTTCAGACTCATGGCGATGGTCAGCGTCTTGAACGTGCTGCCGAGCTCGTAGACGCCGAGGGTCGCGCGGTCGAAGCGGCTGTTGTCGTCGCTGTGCCCGGCGGCGTTGGGGTTGAACTCGGGCAGCGAGGCGAGCGCGATGACCTCGCCCGTGTGGACGTCCATGACGATGCCCGCCGCCCCCAGCGCGCTGAACTTGGCCATGGCGGCGGCTAGTTCGCTTTCGAGCGCCTGTTGCACCCGGCTGTCGAGCGCCAGCTGCACCGGCGTGCCGCGGGTGGACGCGCCGGTCAGGTGCGCGTCGGCGGCGCGCTCCATGCCGTAGCGGCCGTGGCCATCGATGTCGGTATAGCCGATGACGTGGGCGGCAAGGTCGAGGTTGGGGTACAGCCGTTCGGGCTCGCGCTGCAGGGTGATCGCCGGCTCGCCCAAGGCGTTGATCGCCGTCGCCTGCGCCGGCAGGACGCGGCGGGCGATGTAGCGGAACGCGCCCGGGTGGACGAGCTCGGCGTAGAGCTCGGCCTCCGTGCGCTCGGGCAGGATGGCGGCGAGCGCATGGGCGAGCCGGTGGGGATCGCCGACGAGCTTGCGCGGCGCGACGGTGACGGCGACCGCCTCGACGGTGTCGGCCAGCTCGACCCCGTTCCGGTCGACGATCGCGCCGCGCGCCGGCACGTCGGCGGCGACCGGCCCGGCGTGGTCGGTCTCGTGGAGAACGGCGAGGTCGATCAGGCGCAGGCCGATAACGAGGCACGCGGTGACGAACAGCAAAAGCACCACCATCAGCCGCTGGCGGGCGCTGGCGAGCGCAGTCCGGCGCTGTCCGGGAAGCGCGACGGTGCGCCGCGGCAGCGCCATGGCGGTCACGGCGCGGGCTTCCGGAACGCGACCTGCAGTGCAGCCGGGCTGCCGGCGGCAACCGCGTCGGTGCCGAGGTCGCGCGCGGCGCGCGGCGCGAAGGTCGCGTGGCGCAGCACGGGCGGCGGCGGCGGCGCGTCGCGCACGACCGCGGCGACCGAGACCGGCGCGGCGGCGGCAGGAGCGGCGGGCGCGGCGTAGCTCGCCAGCTGCACCGGGTTCGCCACCAGCTGCTCGGCACGCGGCGGGGCGAGGGCAAGCACCTCCTCGTTCCAGCGCTGCAGCTCGGGCAGGCGCGATCGCGTTCGAAGCTCGGCACGCAACAGACGCATCTCCGACTGGTCGCGGGCGATCGCCTCGTGCGCGGCGACGACCGCCGCGCGCTCGGTCGACGCCTTGAGCGAGACCGTATAGCAGCCGATCGCCGACGCCAATGCGGCAGCGACCAGACTCATCGACCTTAGCGTACTCATGCCTGCCCCCATGCTGGTGCCGCTGTCCGGATGCCGCTGCGCAGCGTCGCCGACCGGGCGCGCGGGTTGCGCGCGATCTCCGCCGGCGAGGGGCGCACCGCCTTCGCCGCCGCCGTGAAGCTCGGCGTCCGCATCGTCCCGACAGGGCGATGGCGCGATCCCGCCGGTGCCGCGCCCGAGCGGTCGCGGAGGAAGGTCTTGACGATCCGGTCCTCAAGGCTGTGGAAGCTGACGACCGCCAGCCGGCCGCCGGCGCGTAGCACCCGCTCGGCGGCGCTGAGGCCCGCCTCGAGTTCGCCGAGCTCGTCGTTGACGTGGATGCGCAGCGCCTGGAACGTCCGCGTCGCCGCGTCCTTGCCGCCCGGCTGCGGGCCGCAGACGCTGCGGACGACGGCGGCGAGCTGGCCCGTGCGCGTGAACGGTCGGTCGGCGACGAGCGCGCGGGCGATGCGGCGCGCCTGCCGTTCCTCGCCCAAGCGGAACAGGACGTCGGCGATCTCTGCCTCGCTCGCGGTGTTGACGAAGTCGGCGGCGGTCATCCCCTCGCCCGACATCCGCATATCGAGCGGCCCGTCGGCCATGAACGAAAAGCCGCGCTCGGGCTGGTCGAGCTGCATCGACGACACGCCGACGTCCATCGCCACCGCATCGACGGCGTCGATGCCGCGGTCGGCGAGCAGCCGGTCGAGCGCCGAGAAGCGCCCTTCGATGAGGGTCAGGCCGGCATCGGGCTCGGCGTTCGCCAGCGCGGCCGGGTCGCGGTCGATGCCGACGACGCGGGCACCGGCGGCGAGCGCGGCGCGCGCATAGCCGCCGCCGCCGAAGGTCGCGTCGACGTAGAGGTCGCCCGGGGTCAGCGCGAGCGCCGCCATGACCTCGTCGAGGAGGACGGGGACGTGGCTCATGCCGCCCCCCGCGCGTCGAGCAGGCGGCGGGCGATGCGGATCGCGCGCGGGTCGAGGCCGGGGCGCTCGACGAAGCGCTGCGGGTTCCACACCTCGAAATAGTCGCCCATGCCCCAGAACAGGGCGAGGCGGTCGATCTCGCCGATGTCCTTCATCGTCGCCGACAGGATGATACGGCCGTTGTCGTCGATCGGCGCCTTTTCGGCCGAACCGAAGGTGGCGCGGAAGCGGTCGTCGCGCTCGGGGGAGAACTCGCCGGCGAAGCGCGCCTCGAGCTCGGCGCGCGCCTTGGCCGGGTAGCCGGGGTCGTAGCCGACGAGGCAGTCGGCGCGCTCGGCGGGCGCGAGGATGACGCTGCGCCCGTCGCCCCGTGTGGCCAGCACCTCTCGGAACCCCGACGGCACCGACACGCGTCCCTTGGCGTCGATCGCATTCAGCGCGTTGCCAAGGAAGGATTCGTCCACGTCTGCCCGCCTGTCACCGGCAGGCGCGGGGCGGACCATGGCCGCGTGCAGCGACGCTGCTGCGACGACCCGACGATGTGATTGCCCGCACGCCTACTGTGGACAACCTCTAAATGGGCTTTCATGGGTTTTCAATGGGAAAACGTGGGAGACGACTCCATTAGCTGTGGATTAGCTCCGAAATGCACGTAGATACTTTGTATGAACTTGCTTTGTTCTAGTCGCAAGATGGCGGAGTCGTTCTGTGGATAAGTCTGTGCGCGACGAGCGGGCGGGCGTCAGGACGGGGTGCGTGCCGGCCGCGCGGGGCGGACGGCGGGCGGTGCGCTCAGCGTCGAGGCGCTGCCCGAACTCGGGGCGACGCCCAGCACGGCGAGCGTCTCGGTTCGCGGATTGACCGGCGGTGTCGGACGGCTGGCGTGGATGCCGGCGGCGGCGACCATGACCGTCAGGAAGATAAGGGCGAGCAGCGTCAGCCCGACATTCAGTCGCTGGGTGCCGACGGACCCGCCAGGTCGTGCCCGCGTGATCTGCTTCACTGTTCCTCGCTCGTCTATGCGGTCAAGGCCGCGCGGCCCCGGGCCCCATCCGGATCGCAGTGTCGATCCGCCATCCGATACGCGGTCAGGCTGGGTTTGTCGAGCCTTCGAGCCACGGCGGCACCGGAACCCCCTTCGCCCGGCACCAATCGGGATTGTACAGGGTCGACAGGTAGCGCATCCCGGAATCGCACAGGATGGTGACGACCGTCGTGCCCGGCCCCAGCGTCGCCGCCAGCCGCATCGCCCCGGCGACGTTGATCGCCGACGACAGGCCGAGGCACAGGCCCTCCTGGACGAGCAGGCCGTGCATCACCGGCAGCGCCTCCGCGTCGGATACGCGGAACTGCGTGTCGACCGCGACGCCGTCGAGGTTGGCGGTGATGCGGCTCTGGCCGATCCCTTCGGCGACCGAGTTGCCGCTGGCGCGCAGCTCGCCGTGCGCGAACCAGTCGTACAGGGCCGCGCCGTCGGGGTCGGTCAGGGCGATGGTGATCGCCGGATCGAAGGTCTTCAGCCCCATGGCAACCCCGGCCAGCGTGCCGCCGGTGCCGACAGCGCAGGTGAAGCCGTCGATCCGCCCCCCGGTATCGGCCCAAATCTCGGGCGCGGTCGTCTTGATGTGCGCCAGGCGGTTGGCCAGGTTGTCGAACTGGTTGGCCCACACCGCGCCGGGCGTCTCCTCGGCGATGCGGCGCGACTGGTGAACGTAATGGCACGGGCTGCTGTACGGTGCCGCCGGCACCAGGATCAGCCGGGCACCGAGCGCGCGGAGCAGGTCCTGTTTCTCGCGGCTCTGCGTCTCCGGCATGACGATCGTCGTCTTGTAGCCGAGCGCGTTGGCGACGATGGCCAGGCCGATGCCGGTGTTCCCCGCCGTCCCCTCGACGATCGTGCCGCCGGGCTTCAGCAGGCCGCGTTCCTCGGCGTCGCGGACGATGAACAGCGCGGCGCGGTCCTTGACCGAGCCGCCGGGGTTCATGAACTCGCACTTGCCGAGGATGGTGGCCCCGGTTCGTGCCGACGGCCCGCGGAGCCGGACGAGCGGCGTATTGCCGATGAGCGCAATGGTGTCGGCGGCGGGAGCGGTCATCGTCAACGGCTTAGCCACAGCCCTGGCGCGCGGCAAGCAAGCGCTGGTTGCCGCCGGCCAATCGGGGGTTTGCGCGCGGCGGGCACGGCGATAGGACGGCGGGCGATGCCGTTCCGCCGTGCCTCCGTCCTCGCCGTCGCGCTGCTCGTCGCGGCCTGCGGCGGGCACGGCGGCGAGGGCGGGGCGACGCTGACCGTCGACCTTGTCACAGCACCGGGGGACGGCGCGGTCGAGCGCAGCGTCACCGCCGCGACGGGGCTTGGCCTGGTCGCCTTCAACGCGCGCGGCGAGGTCGTGCCCGGCCTCGCGTCGAGCTGGCGCGTCATCGGCGACAACCGCAGCATCATCTTCCGCCTGCGCCCGCACGGCGGGGCGGGCGGCAAGCCGGTGACGGCGGCGGAGGTCGTCGCCAGCTTCCGCCGCGCCGCGGCACCCGGCAGCCGCAATCCCGCGCGCGCGCTTCTCGCCGCGCTCGACCACGGCAGCGAGGTGCTGCGCGGCGCGCTGCCGCCCGCGGCGTTGGGGATCGACGCGCCGGTCGACAGCGTCGTCGAGGTGCGCGGGGGCGGGGCGATGCCCGGCCTGTTGCCGCTCCTCGCCCAGCCCGACTTCGCCGTCGTGTTGCCCGGGCCGAAGCCACCGGCGCTCGGACCCTTCCGCGTCGCGACGACGAAGCCGCTCGTCCTCGAACGCAATCCCGCCGCGCTGCCGGGCGCGACCAGCCTCGGCCGTATCGCCATCGAGCCACAGGACGATCCCGGCCCGGCGATCGCCCGCTTCGTCCGCGGCCGTACCGATCTCGTCGTCGCGAGCGGCCTCGCCGGGTTCGACGACGCGCGGCTGCTGGCGACATCGAACGCGCTCCGCGTCGAGCCGGCGTGGGGGGTATACGGCTATCTGATCCACCCCGCCGGCCCGCTCGCCGATGCACGGGTGCGGCGCGCGCTGGCGATGGCGGTCGACCGCGACGACCTCGGCAGCCGGCTGTTCGGCGTCGCGCTCGCCCCGGTGCTGGGGCTGGTGCCACCGCTGCCGAGCGAGCCCGCGCCGGCGCTCCCCGACTGGGCGGCGCAAGCCCCGGCGGCGCGGCTCGACCTCGCGCGCCAGCTGCTCGCCGCCGCCGGCTTCGATGCCGCCCACCCGCTGACGGTGACGATCAGCCTGCCCGACGCGCGCGAGCACGCCAACGTCGCCGCCGAGGTCGCCAGCGACTGGGCACGGATCGGCGTCCGCGCGCAGACGGTGATCCGCGCGCCCGCCGCCCATGCCGCGGCGATCGCGCGCGGCGATTACGAGCTGGCCCTGATCGAGCGCACCGCGCCGCTCGACAGCGCGCTGCCGTTCCTGACGCCGTTCGCCTGCAGCCGCGCCTACTGCAACCCCGGTGCCGACGCGCTGGTCGCCGCCGCACGCACCGCCGCCGATCCCGCCAGCGCGGCGACGGCGCTGGCGGCGGCCGAGGCGGCGATGGTCGCCGACACGCCGATGATCGCCCTGTTCGCCCCCGTCCGCTGGGCGCTGGTGGCGCCGCGCGTCACCGGCTGGGTGCCCAACGCCGCCGGCCAGCACCCGCTGGCCCTGCTCGGCATCACCGCGCGCGGCCTGCGGCCCTGACGCGCGGCTTACGCCGCCAGTCGCGCCTTCGCCGCCGCCCGGATCAGGTCGCTTGCCTTTTCCGCGATCATGATCGTCGGCGCGTTGGTGTTGCCGCTGACCAGCCGCGGCATGACCGAGGCGTCGACCACCCGCAGCCCGTCGACGCCGCGGACGCGCAGCTCGGGATCGACCACCGCTTGGCGGTCGCCGGCGCGGCCCATCGCGCAGGTGCCGACCGGGTGATAGATCGTCGTCCCCGCCTGCTGGGCATAGGTCAGCAGGTCGGCGTCGCTCGGCGCATCCGGCCCGGGCATCATCTCGCCGACGAGGTACGGCTTCAGTGCCGGCTGGGTACTGAGCAGCCGCCCCCACGTCAGCCCGGCGACGATGGTGTCCCTGTCGAGCTGGTCGCTGAGATAGTTGGGCCGGATCGCCGGGCGCGCCAGCGGGTCGGCCGACTTGACGTGGATCGACCCGCGGCTCTCGGGGCGCAGCTGGCACGCGGCCATGGTCAGGCCGGGCAGGCGCTCGAGCTCCCAGATCTGCTTGGTCGTGAACTTCTCGACGTCGACCGTCGCCGGCAGGATGTGGTACTGGACGTCGGGCCCGTCGAGGCCGGGGCGCGTGCGGATATACGCCTGGACGTGCGCCGCCGACATCGTCAGCAGGCCCTTGCGCATCGTCGCGTAGCGCAGCCCCTCGCGCACCAGCCGCCAGCCGCGGCTCAGCTCGTTCACCGAGACGCAGTCCTTCAGCCGGTACTGCAGGCTGACGACATAATGATCCTGCAGGTTCGCCCCGACGCCGGGCGCGGCGACGCGGATCTCGATGCCGGCGGGCCGCAGCACCGCGGGGTCGCCGATGCCCGACAGCTCGAGCAGCTGCGGCGAGTTGACCGCGCCGCCCGACAGGATGACCTCGCGCCGCGCCTTGGCGACGACGCTGCTGCCGCCGACGGCGTAGCGGACGCCGGTGGCGCGGCCGTGTTCGATCAGCACGCGCTCGGCCTGCGCCTCGGTGACAAGCGACAGGTTCTGCCGCGGCAGCGCCGGGCGCAGGTACGCCATCGCCGCCGACCAGCGCCGGCCGTTCTTCACCGTCAGCTGAAAATAGCTGATGCCGTCCTGGCTCGCGCCGTTGCAGTCGTCGTTGAACGGCAGCCCGGCCTCGACGCCCGCTTTGATCACCGCGTCGCTGACCGGGTGGTGCTCGGTAATGTCGGAGACGTTGAGCGGCCCGTCGCCGCCGTGGAGCGGATCGCTGCCCAGCCGCTCGTTGCCCTCGGCGCGCCTGAAGTAGGGCAGGACGTCGGCGAAGCTCCACCCGGTGCACCCGGCCTGCGCCCAGTTGTCGTAATCCGCCGCCTGGCCGCGCACATAGAGCAGCCCGTTGATCGACGACGACCCGCCGAGCACCTTGCCGCGCGGCCAGACATGGGCGCGATCGCCGCTCGTCGCATCGACCTCGGTCTCGTACAGCCAGTTGACCTTGGGGTCCTTCAGCGTCTTGGCATAGCCGACCGGGATGTGGATCATCGGGTTGGTGTCGCGGCCGCCCGCTTCGAGCAGCAGCACCGTCGCCGTCCCATCCTCGGTCAGCCGGTTGGCAAGCACGCAGCCGGCGCTGCCCGCGCCGACGATGATATAGTCGTATTCGGCCATGGCCGCGATTCTCCCCACGCCGATTGCCGGTCGTCCCGCCGAGTATGGCGGGTTCGGCGGCGGGGTGGAAGCCGTTGATCCTCCCCGGAACGGGGAGGTGGCACCGTGAAGCGGTGACGGAGGGGTGGTGGTGCGGGAGGGGGGCCGCGCGCCGACACCTCACCCGCTCATGCTGAGCCTGTCGAAGCACGCACGGCTCCACCGTCAATCTCACCCGCTCATGCTGAGCCTGTCGAAGCACGCACGACCTTTTCCGCGTGCTTCGACAAGCTCAGCATGAGCGGGGGTGTGTATGGCCGAGCGTGCTTCGACAGGCTCAGCATGAGCGGGGGTGGGACTGGCATGGGCGTACTTCGACGGGCTCGGCATGAGCGGCCGTCAGACGGTGCGATGCCCGGGTCAGTGCTGGCTGGCCGGCGTCCGCACCACCATGCCGTCGAGCGCCGGCGAGGCGGCGATCTGGCACGCCAGGCGGCTGTCGGCGGTGACGCCGTCGGCGAACTCGAGCATCGCCGCCTCCATCTCGCTGCGCGCGCCCGCCGCTGCCAGCCACTCGGGCGCGACATGGACGTGGCACGTCGCGCACGCGCAGTTGCCGCCGCAGTCGCCGTCGATGCCGGGCACGCCGTTCGCCACCGCCGCCTCCATCAGCGACACGCCGTCGTCGACGTCGATCGTCCGCGCCGCGCCGTCGGCGGCGATGTAGGTGATGCGCGCCATGCGTCAGGCCGGGATGCGCACGGGCAGGCTGCTGTAGCCCTTGACGAAGGCCGAGGCGACGCGCGTCGGCGGCCCCATGATCTCGATGCCTTCGGGATAGCGCTTCAGGATCTCCTGCCAGACGATCTTCAGCTGCAGCTCGGCCAGGCGGTTGCCGACGCAGCGGTGGATGCCGAAGCCGAACGACAAATGCTGGCGCACGCGCGGCCGGTCGATCCAGAAGCGGTTCGGCTCTGGGATCGCGCGCTCGTCGCGGTTGCCCGAGACGTACCACATGACGACGCGGTCGCCCTTGCGGATGGTCTTACCGCCCATCTCGACGTCGGTCAGCGCGGTGCGGCGCATATGGGCGAGCGGCGTCTGGTAGCGGATGATCTCGCTCACCGCCGAGTCGACCAGCGCCGGGTTGGCCTTCAGCTTCGCCCATTCAGACGGGTTGGCCATCATGAACTGCAGCCCGCCGGTGATCGAGTTCCGCGTCGTGTCGTTCCCGCCGACGATCAGCAGGATCAGGTTGCCGAGATATTCCATCGGGATCATGTTCCGCGTCGCCGGATTGTGCGCGAGCATCGACACCAGGTCGTTGCCCGGCTCGGGCGCGTTGACCCGCTCGTTCCACAGCTTCGTGAAGTACACCAGGCATTCGAGCATGATCGCTTCGCGTTCCTGCTTGGTCGGGTTGCCCGGCACCGTCTCGTCGGCGGTCGCCTTGTCCGACCAGTAGGTCAGGAGGCGCCGGTCCTCCCACGGGAAGTCGAACAGCGTCGCCAGCATCTGCGTCGTCAGCTCGATCGACACGCGGTCGACCCAGTCGAACGTCTCGCCGACCGGCAGGTTGTCGAAGATCGCCTGCGCCCGCTCGCGGATCAGCTGCTCGAGAAAGGCGAGGTTGCCCGGCGACACGATCGGCGACACCGCCTTGCGCTGCACGTCGTGCTTGGGCGGGTCCATGGCGATGAACATCGGCAGGATGAAGTCGGCGTCCATGTCCTTGGCGGTGATGCCGCCGAGATGGGCGTCGGACGAGAAGCGGACGTGGTCGGTGTCGACCGCCATGATGTCGGCGTAGCGCGTCACCGACCAATAGGGACCGAACCCGCCGCCGGCGTGATAGTGGATCGGGCTTTCGTCGCGCAGCCGCTCGAACCACGGCCAGTGCGTGTCGCCGGTCCACAGGTCGGTGTCGAGCAGGTCGAGCGTTTCGAGCGGCGTCGCATAGGCCTGCGCCCGCGCCGCGGCGAGGTGCGGCGGCTCGCCGTCGTTGAGGGCGGCAAAGTCGATCGCGCGCGTGGCCATGGTCGCTCTCCCGGACGTGAGTCGAGTCCTGCTCAGGAACGTGCACCTTGGCTACGCAAATGGCAATGGCCATGGCATCGCGTCGTCGGCCGGTCGCGGATACCGTCCGTTTGTCGGACGTTAAGGTTGATGGTGCATAGCACAATCCGTGTCGCGGTTCGGCGGCGTGGGGCGGGATACGGGACCGTGCTCGCTCGCCGTCGCCGACGCGATGGACGATGGAGTAAGCGATGCGTATCCTGGTCCTTGCGCTGATCCTGACGTCGGCGGCAGCTGGTGCTGCGCCGCAGCAGAAGCCGGTCGCCGCGCCCCATCGCGGCCGCGTCGCCGCCGAATGGGCCGTGGCGCTCGCCGCGGCGATCGCGCTCGGGGCGTCGCGGCGGCCGCGCACGGCGCGTTCCGTCGCCTCGTAGCGGCTTGAGCGGGGGCGGCGCAGCCCCTAGGCGGGGGCGATGGACACGCTGACCCTGCCGCGCCCCGACGACTGGCACGTCCACCTGCGCGACGGCGCGATGCTGGCGGCGGTCGCGCCGTTCACCGCGCGGCAGTTCGCCCGCGCCATCGTCATGCCTAACCTGGCCGATCCGGTGACGACCACCGCGCGCGCCGCCGCCTACCGCGACCGGATCGTCGCCGCGGCCGGCCCCGGCTTCACCCCGCTGATGACCGCGTACCTGACCGACGCCAGCGACGCCGCCGACCTCGTCGCCGGCCACGCCGACGGCGTGCTGACGGCGGTCAAGCTGTACCCCGCGAACGCGACGACGAACTCGGCCGCCGGCGTTACCGACATCGGCCGCGTGCATCCGGTGCTCGAGGCGATGGCCGTCGCGGGGATGCCGCTCCTCATCCACGGCGAAGTCACCCATCCCGACATCGACGTGTTCGACCGCGAGGCGGTGTTCATCGACCGCGTCCTGGCACCGCTCGTCCGCCGCCTGCCCGAGCTGCGGATCGTGTTCGAGCACATCACGACGCGGGACGCCGCGCAGTTCGTGACCGACGCCGGGCCGAACGTCGCCGCGACGATCACGCCGCACCACCTCCACCTCAACCGCAACGCGCTGTTCGCCGGCGGCCTGCGCCCGCACCACTATTGCCTGCCGGTCCTGAAGCGCGAGACGCACCGCCTCGCGCTCGTCGACGCCGCCACCTCG
>JAFARM010000402.1 GCA_019245455.1 Sphingomonadaceae bacterium
CGGGCCCCCAGAACAGCTCCTCGGGCTCCCACGTGTCGGCGCGGCCGCCGGCGAAGCCGAACGTCTTGCCGCCCATCGACTCGATGGCGACGATCCCGACCAAGAAGACGCAGACCTATTCGACCGCCGACGACAACCAGTCGGCCGTGACGATCCGCGTCTTCCAGGGCGAGCGCGAGATGGCGGCGGACAACAAGCTGCTCGGCCAGTTCGACCTGGTCGGCATCCCGCCGGCGCCGCGCGGGATGCCGCAGATCGAGGTGACCTTCGACATCGACGCCAACGGCATCGTCAGCGTCAATGCCAAGGACAAGGGCACCGGCAAGGAGCAGCAGATCAAGATCCAGCCGTCGGGCGGGCTGTCGAAGGACGACATCGAGACGATGGTCAAGGACGCCGAGCGCTTCGCCGAGGAGGACAAGAAGCGTCGCGCCGTCGCGGAGGCCAAGAACCAGGCCGACAGCCTCGTCCACTCGACCGAGCGCCAGCTCGCCGAGCACGGCGACAAGGACACGGCCGAGGTCAAGGGCGAGATCGAGCGCGCCGTCGCCGACGTGAAGGGCGTGCTCGAGAGCGGCGACGCCGAGGCGATCAACGCCAAGGCGCAGGCGCTTTCGATGGCGGCGATGAAGCTCGGCGAGGCGATCTACAAGGCCGAGGCCGAAGCGCCTGCCGCCGACGCGGGCGCGAAGAAGGACGACGACGTCGTCGATGCCGAGTTCTCGGAAGTCGACGAGAAGTGAGGAAGACCCTCCCCTCCCCTTCAGGGGAGGGGCCAGGGGTGGGGCAGGCGGTGGGAAAGCGAAGGCGCTCGGCCGCGCCCTCGCTCCCCACCCCCGACCCCTCCCTTGAAGGGGAGGGGAGGCGCGGATGACCACCGACATCGACTATTACGAGCTGCTCGAATGCGAGCGCGGGGCCGACGACGCGACGCTGAAGTCGGCCTATCGCCGCCTCGCGATCAAGTGGCATCCCGACAAGAATCCAGGGGATGCCGCCGCCGAGCAGCGCTTCAAGGCGATCAACGAGGCCTATGATTGCCTCAAGGACCCGCAGAAGCGCGCCGCCTACGACCGTTACGGCAAGGCCGCGTTCCAGGGCGGCGGCGGCGGTCCCGGGATGGGACCGGGCTTCGCCGGCTTCTCCGACATCTTCGAGGACATCTTCGGCCAGTTCACCGGCCGCGGCCGGCAGCCGTCGGGGCGCGGCCAGGACCTGCGCTACGACCTCGAACTGACCTTCGAGGAGGCGTTCGCCGGCAAGGACGCGACGCTGCAGATGGAGGTCGCCGCCACCTGCACCACCTGCGACGGGCGCGGGGCCAAGCCAGGCACCAGCGCCAAGACTTGCACCACCTGCCGCGGCCAGGGCAAGGTCGGCATGCGCCAGGGCATGTTCATGGTCGAGCGCACCTGCCCGACGTGCCACGGCAGCGGTCAGATCATCTCCGATCCCTGCGACACCTGCCACGGGGCAGGCCGCGTCGAGCGCGAGAAGACGCTGGAGGTCAAGATTCCCGCCGGGGTCGACGACGGCACGCGCATCCGCGTCGCGGGCGAGGGCGAGGCCGGGCAGCGCGGCGCGGGCCCGGGCGACCTCTACATCTTCGTCGCCTTGAAACCGCACCCGATCTTCAAGCGCGACGGCACGACGCTGTTCGCCCATGTCCCGGTGTCGATCACGACGGCGGCTTTGGGCGGCGAGATCGAGGTGCCGGGGCTCGACAAGGCCCCGGCGACGATCAAGGTGCCGGCGGGCATCCAGTCGGGCAAGCAGCTTCGTGTCCGCGGACGCGGGATGCCGGCGCTATCGCAAAGCGGGCGGACGACCGGCTTCGGCGACCTCGTCGTCCAGATCGACGTCGAGACGCCGGTCAAGCTGTCGAAGCGCCAGCGCGAGCTGCTCGAGGAGTTCCAGGCGCTCGAGGCGGGTGAAGGCAATTTCCCAGCGCAGTCGGGCTTCTTCGCCAAGATCAAGGGAATGTGGAGTGAGCTGACTGAGTAGGCTGGGGCCTCCCCGACGCTCTCTACCCGTCATCCCCGCGAAAGCGGGGACCCATCTCCCGAGGCTTGGGGAGATGGGTCCCCGCTTTCGCGGGGATGACACGCTATAGAGTAGCCGCGCGATACCTCGCGCGGCCGCAAGGCTCAGCAGTTGCGCTCGACCGTATCGCCGACCGCCGCCCCGACGCCCGCACCGGCGACGGTCGCCAGCCCGCGGTCGTGGCGCGTGCCCGCCGCATTGCCGATCAGCCCGCCCGCGATCGCCCCGAGCAGCGCGCCGCCGCCGGAGTCGCGGCAGCGGTAGCGGTAGACGGGGGCCGGGGCGTAAGCATAGCCGCCGCTGTAATAGCTCGGCGCGACATAGGCCGCGGGCGGCGCATAATAAGCCGGCGGCGCGTAATAAGCGGGCGGCGGCGCGTAATAAACCGGCGGCGCATAGTAATAGGGCCGGTACACCGGATAAGGCCGGTAGTAGCCATAGCCATAGTACGGCGCACCGACGACGACGCCCGCCCGCCACCAGGCTGCGGCCGGGGTGGCGGCGGCCGCAGCCACGGTGGCGACGAGGGCGGCGCCGAGAAGAAACCGCGTCATGCGATACCTCCTGTTGAACGATCTCAGAACCTTACGCGAGGCACGGCGGATTTCCCCCGGCCGCCCCGCGGCCGTTGCTGTTTCCGGCAGAGGCCGTGAACCGGCGCTGAACCCGGCGTTCAGCGGCGCCGGGTGCTTCCCTCTTCCTCGAACAGCTGCGCCAGCTGCTCGATGATCGTGCCGCCCAGCTGCTCGGCGTCCATGATGGTAACGGCGCGGCTGTAGTAGCGCGTCACGTCGTGGCCGATGCCGATGGCGACCAGCTCGACCGGCGAGCGGCTCTCGATCATGCCGATCACCTGCCGCAGGTGGCGCTCGAGATAGTTGCCTGTGTTGACCGACAGCGTCGAATCGTCGACCGGCGCGCCGTCGGAGATGACCATCAGGATGCGCCGGTCCTCGGGCCGCCCGAGCATCCGGCTGTGCGCCCACAGCAGCGCCTCGCCGTCGATGTTCTCCTTCAGCAGCCCCTCGCGCATCATCAGCCCGAGGTTCTTGCGCGCCCGCCGCCACGGGGCGTCGGCCGCCTTGTAGACGATGTGGCGCAGGTCATTGAGCCGCCCGGGCTTCGCCGGACGCCCGGCGGCGAGCCACTTCTCGCGGGATTGCCCGCCCTTCCACGCGCGTGTCGTGAAGCCCAGGATCTCGGTCTTGACCGCGCAGCGTTCGAGGGTGCGCGCCAGGATGTCGGCGCAGATCGCCGCGATCGAGATCGGCCGCCCGCGCATCGAACCCGAGTTGTCGATCAGCAGCGTGACGACCGTGTCGCGGAACTGGGTGTCGCGCTCGACCTTGTAGCTGAGCGCGTGGCCCGGCGTGGTCACGATCCGCACCAGCCGCGCGGCATCGAGCAGCCCCTCTTCCTGGTCGAAGTCCCAGCTGCGGTTCTGCTGCGCCATCAGCCGGCGCTGCAGCCGGTTGGCGAGCTTGGTGACGGCACCCTGCAGGTGGAGCAGCTGCTGGTCGAGGTAGCCGCGCAGCCGCGTCAGCTCCTCGGGGTCGCACAGGTCCTCGGCCGCAACGACCTCGTCGAAGGCGGTGGTGTAGGGGTGGTAGTCGAACCCCGGCGGCAGGTCGTGGAGCGACGGCGTCGGCCGCCACGGCGTTGTGCCCTCGCGCCCCTCCTCGCCCATCTCGGCCTCGGACACGGCTTCGGTGTCCATCTCGACCTCGCGGGTCTCGCTCTCCTCGGAGGATTGCGACGAGTCCTCAGCCCGCGTCTCGACCGACGACTCCTGCCCGGCCGTCTCGCCCTGGTCCTCCTGTCCCTCATCGCCGGCGTCGTCGGCGGGGTCGTCGTCGCTCTCGTCGTCGCTGTCCTCAGGCGTCCGGTCGGGGTCGTCGCCGAGGCCGAGGTCGTTCAGCACGCGCTTCATCACGCGCGAGAAGGCGGCCTGGTCGCCGACGTTGGCGGCAAGGTCGTCGAGGTGCGCGCCGGCCTTGGCTTCGATCCCGTCGCGGACCAGCGCCATCGCCGCTGCCGCCGCCTTGGGCGGCGCCTGGCCGGTCAGGCGCTCGCGGACGACGAGGCCGAGCGCAGTCGCCAGCGGCACCTCGTCGGCGGTGCGGGCGCGGACGATCGGGTCGGTCCTGATCCGCGCCTCGGTCATGCGGTCGAGGTTGAGGGCGACGCCCGCCATCTCGGCCCCGCCGATCGCCTCGATCCGCGCCTGCTCGACCGCGTTGACGATGTCGCGCGCGACGCCGGCGTCGGGCAGGTCGGCGGCGAAGGCGCGGGCATCGTGGTGGCGCTTCCTCAGCGCAAACGAGTCCGCCCAGCCGCGCGACTCGGCGACCTGCTCGGCGCCGAGCGCGCGGCCCGGCTGCGGCACGCGCGCCTGGTCGCCGAAGCACGACGGCTTGTCAGCGGTGTAACTGAGGTCGAAATCGGGCTCGTGCCCCAGCGCGCGCAGCGTCGCGGCGAGCGCCTGGCGGAAATCCTCGATCGGGTTGTCGGGCTGGGGCATCAGCCGGTCCCGTCAGCGAACCGGAACGGTACATCGACCGATCCCGAAGTTGACGAAGGTAGCGCTGCGCCCCCCTCGGCCTCCCCCCTCGTCGAACCGCTGCGGTGTCTCGGGGCGTAAAGGGGCAGGGTGAGAAACCGAATCACCCCGGCAGTCTAGCCGCTTCGACCCGCTGTAGGACAGGGCAAACCGCCGCCCCGGCCTACCACAGCACCCTACAGCCGAACGCCGCGAAGGCGGGGTCGCGCGTGACGACGGTCAGCCGCTCCTCCAGCGCCTGGGCGGCGATCAGCCGGTCGAAGGGATCGCGATGATCGCCGGGCAGTCGGCCGGCACGGAGCGCATGAGCCTGCGTCACCAGAAGCGGAACGAACCGATGCTCAATCATCAGCGCGGGAAAGCGCAGCGAGGGGTCGCCGATATCGTTCATCTTCCCGACCCGGAGTTTGATCGCAACCTCGAAGGCGCTGGCGACGCTGACCCATGGATGCACGGCATCGGTGATGGCCGTACGGGCCAACGGCGACAGCAGCGGTGATCCCCGCCACCACCACAATGCCGCATGGGTGTCGAGCAGCAGCACCGGCGTCACAGGATGTTCGAGTATTTGCCTTCCCACGCGTCGAGTTCGTCGTCGGGGAGCGGCTCGAGCCAGAACTCGTCGGGGACGGCTGCCAGCTCCGGCCAGCCGCCCGGCACGCGCTTGAACGGCGCCGGCTCCTCGAGCTTGACCAGCCGCGCGTACGGCTTGCCCGCCTTGGCGATGACGATCTCCTCGCCGGCGTGGGCGCGTTCGATCAGCTTGGAGAAATTCGTCTTGGCTTCGTGGACGTTGACGGTCGCGGGCATGGTGGCCTCCCTTGGTCCACTTAGTCCATTGAACATGGTGTGCAAGCGGGATGCTTCGTTCGCGTGCAATTTTCGCCGTGAGAACGGCTGTACGCGCCACCGCTGGCACTGGCTCGACAACGTTCCGGCACGGGCATAGCCTAATGACGGGGGGTATCATGCCAAGACCGTCGAAGGCCGATGCCGCGGTCGCGCGCAGGGTCGCCGAACGGCGGGCACGCGAACGTTGGGTCAAGTTCGTCGAGTGGATGCAGGAGCGTCAAGCGGCGCGCTGGGTATTCCGCGGCGAACCCAAGTGCGCGACGGCATTGCGCCCGGCGATCGGACGGAATGCCGCGTCATGGGACAGCGGTCGCGAGTTCCTTCTCTACGACCTGTTCGACCACCGCAGCCGCCTGTATCAGCCGGGCAACAGCAAGCTCCAGTTTATCGAGGTCATGGCCTGGTCGCAGCATCACGGGCTGCCAACGCGGCTGCTCGACTGGACGACCAATCCACTCGCCGCGGCGTTCTTCGCGGTGCAGACGTCGCGGAAGGATACGATCGTTCATGCCGTGGACGTCGCCGAGGTCGGGTTTTTCGCCGAAAGCGACGTGCAGCTGAGCACCGCGATCAGGGCGCTCGGCGAGACCAAGTTTATCGAAACCGCACCACTCTCGCCGCGCATCGCCGCTCAGCGCGGCCTCTTCAGTCTCCACCACCAGCCGAACATCAACTGGAAACCTCCCGGTCGCGATCGTGTCAGCGACTGCTTTGTCATCGAAGCCGGGTCGCGGCCTTATTTCCTGCAACGGTTGAATCAGCTTGGCTTCGATGCCGCGACCATCATGACCGATCTGGACGGGCTGTGCGCCAGCTTGCGATGGTGGTATCAGTCCGGCCTGCCGACGGCCTCGACGATCGGCCGTCGAGTCGCGATCCGCTCGAGTTCTCGGAGCATGAGATGAACCCCGCCGCGCGTATCGCCGAGCCGGAGACTCCCGAGGTTGAAGGGCCTGATCAGGCCGTGGCCGACGATGCGGCGATCCATCGCGCGGTGTCCGCGACCAACTGGTCGACGCTCGCCGGCTGGCGTGTGCTCGAGGACCTGGCCGACGATGTCGAACCGGAAAGCATGGTGCTGTATACCGAGGCGCAGCGCCCCGAGGGCGACGCCATCGTCGTTCCCGTCGACCTGACCGTCCTGCTCCGCTATCACGCCACCGATGAAGCCGTGGCCGCGGAATACCCGGATACGTTCCCGGCGACGATCACGATCGGGCGCGATCGCGAGGGCCTTCGGGTGACCGGCATCAAGATCATGCTCGAGCGCAACTTGAGCTGATCACCGCCGCCCCTTGACCGCCACGCTCTCCGGCAGTTCCTCGCCAAACACGCGCTGATAGTATTCGGCGACGATGCCGCGTTCGGCCTCGTCACACTTGTTGAGGAAGGTCAGGCGGAAGGCCAGCCCCAAGTTGCCGAAGATCGTCGCGTTCTGTGCCCAGGTGATGACGGTCCGCGGGCTCATCACCGTCGAGATGTCGCCGGCGATGAAGCCCTGGCGCGTCATGTCGGCGACCTTGACCATGCTGGCGATGCGCTTGTCGTCAAAGCCGGGGGCCTTGGCGGCGACGATCTTCGCTTCGGTGGCGGCCGGCAGGTAGTTCAAGGCGGTGACGATCGACCAGCGGTCCATCTGGCCCTGGTTGATCTGCTGCGTGCCGTGGTACAGCCCGCTGGTGTCGCCGAGCCCGACGGTGTTTGCCGTGGCAAACAGGCGGAACCACTTCGACGGGCGGATGACGCGGTTCTGGTCGAGCAGGGTCAGCTTGCCCTCGACCTCGAGCACGCGCTGGATGACGAACATGACGTCGGGCCGGCCGGCGTCGTATTCGTCGAACACCAGCGCCGTCGGCGTCTGCAGCGCCCATGGCAGCGGGCCCTCGCGGAACTCGGTCACCTGGCGGCCGTCGCGCAACACGATGGCGTCCTTGCCGATCAGGTCGATGCGGCTGATGTGGCTGTCGAGGTTGATGCGGACGCACGGCCAGTTGAGCCGCGCCGCGACCTGTTCGATATGGGTCGACTTGCCGGTGCCGTGATAGCCCTGGATC
>JAFARM010000417.1 GCA_019245455.1 Sphingomonadaceae bacterium
AAGCTGCGACCGGCTGAATGGGGCGAGGCGCGGATCGCCGACGCGGGGGGCGTTCTGCGACTTAATCCAGCAGTCGGAGAAGCCGCCGGTGCCGATTTCAACCGCCAGCCCTTCCTCCGCCAGATCGGCGTCGTCGAACGGGCTGCGAAGGTAGGCTACGGCTTCCTCGCGGGTGGCGAACTTGAAGATGGTGGCGTCCTGGCTGATCGAGCCTTCGCCGTCGGTGTCGTGCGTAACGTAAAAGGTGGCGGTCATCTGACCCTCCTATCTGCTAATCGGCGGGCACATCGCCCTTCCGACTTCACTCCTATAGCGCCCCGATGGCCGGGCGTCAAGTATATAATTCCCTTCGAGAGCGCGTCCACGGCGGTTGTTTCTCGCTGTTCCAGGCGCGAAACGCGCTGGTAAGGAGCGGCATGGTCCCGCTCCTCGCCGCCCTCATAGCATCCGGTGCGCCACTTCAGACGGTCGCCGCCGGCAGCCTCGTCGTCCACGATGGCGACACCGTGCGCCTGGGGGCCGAGCGGATGCGCTTGGACGGGATCGACGCACCCGAGCTGCGCGGCTCGCCGGCGTGCCGTCCAGGTGCCCCGCGTCACCACGACTGCACCCACCCGCGCGAAGGCGAGCGCAGCCGCGACGCGCTCGCCGCCCTTCTCGCCAGCAGTCCCGTCACCATCCGCCGCGTCGGCGACGGCGGCTACGGCCGTACGGCGGTGCGCCTGACGGTCGGAGGCGGGGACGTCAGCTGCACCCTGTGGCGCGGGGGATGGGCGGCACCGCCGCACGATCACCGACGGTACGGCTGGCCGTGCCAGCCATCCCGCTGACGCTAACCTAACGGCCCACGATCGGGCGCGCGGTTCGGGCGTGTCACGACGAACTGCCCTTGCGTGAACTTGAGGACGAGCTCGGCCGCGAGCCGGTCGCGCGCGGCAGCTGTGCGCGCCAGGTCGCGAGGCTCACCAGCGCGTGGCCACAGATCCCGGATGAGGTCCGGCCGGCGTACGCCGATCGCGGCTAGCCAGACGCTGAGCGAGGTCTCGAGTTCGGCCGAGGTGACGAGGAGGGTGTCCACCGCGCCTCTATGAAACGGAAAGGGAACATAGGTCAACGCGCGCCATCCAAACCCCGCGGGCCGCGCTTGGCCCCCCGCCACGCCCCCCCCCTTTCCGGCCCGAAAATGATGCGTTGGGCGGTTCTCTCGGGCGTTCCCCCTTAGAGATCGGGGCGGCGCGTGATGCGCGGTGATGCGGGTGCAGGGGTCGGTGGAGATCGTCTGCGCGAGACGTGCAGCGAGCCAAAAAGAACGATGGGGTCGCGGCGATTTCCTAATCTTCCTGACCATGCCCCGAGTTAACGGCTAAGTCAGTGTTCTACGCGGATAAAAAAGTCAGATGCAGGCGCTTACCGGACCTAATCTCCAGCACCCAATAATCTTATGTCATTGAAAAATATGATCTTGATCTTGTGGAGAGGTCAGGTCGGGCGGCTCTAACCCGGTTAGGTCCGGGTCAGGCAAAATGTTAGCCGATTTCACAAATGTTTTCAGACACGTCAGGTCGATTAGACGTTTGCCGCGACCCCTGCCGAGTTTCATGCCTCCATCGCGGACGCGAAAGCACGCGGCGCACGCGCAGCCCGTCACGTTGAGCGGCGGGACGTTGTATCGGGAGGGCATACAACCGCGGGGGCTTGCGGCTGCGGGGGCGGAGGACGCCCATGCCGGCGATGCGCGACCACGACGACCCCGGCCGGACGCTCGGCGACCTCGCGCGCCTCGGTACGGTCGCGTCGGTCGATCTCGCCGCCGCCCGGATCACGGTCAAAGCCGGCGACCTCGTCACCGGGCCGATCCCCTGGTCGGCCGGTCACGCCAACTCCCGGCTGCGCCTGTGGTCGCCGCCCGAGGTCGGCGAGCAGGTCCTGCTCCTCGCCCCTGAAGGCGAGATCAGTGGCGCCGTGGCCCTGCCCGCGGTCTTCGCCGACCCCGCGCCGCCACCGGCGAGCGACGCCGCCGACGCGCTGGTCTTCGCCGATGGAGCGGTCCTCCGCTATTCGGCCGCCGACGGTCTGACGATCACGCTGCCGGGCGCGGTCAAGCTGACGATCACGGCCCCCGGCGGCGTCGCGATCGATGCCGACGTCACGGTCACCGGATCGGTCACCGCCCAGGGCGACGTCATCGGCCAGGGAACGAGCCTCCACGGGCACAAACACAGCCTGGTCAAGGCCGGCACCGACCAGTCGGGCGTCCCCGCGTGACCGCCGGCGTCCCCCAGATGGCCGGCATGAGCCGCGCCAGCGGCCGCGAGCTCGGCGGCGACGCGCACCTGAAGCAGTCGATCGGCGACATCCTGTCGACGCCGATCGGCACCCGCGTCATGCGCCGCGACTATGGCTCGCTGCTGTTCGAGATGACCGATCAGCCGGCCAACGCGCGCACCCGACTGCGGCTCTACGCGGCCATCGCCGTCGCGCTCCTGAAGTGGGAGCCGCGGCTGATCGTCACCCGCCTCGGGCTGACCAACGACGCGCCCGGCCGCTTCACCCTGAGCCTCGAGGGCCGGCGAACCGACACCGGGCCGGTCGCCACCCTCGCCCGCCTGACCCTGCCCATCCACGCCGGCGCGAAGCCGGTCCTGTCCTGATTGAGGAGCGCCGCCGATGAGCTTCCACCACGGCATCAAGGTCACCGAGATCAACGACGGCGCGCGCGTCATCCCGGCGGTCTCGACCGCGATCATCGGCCTGGTCGCCACCGCCGACGACGCCGACGCGAGCGTGTTCCCGCTCGACCGGCCGGCGCTCGTCACCGACATCCGCGCGGCGATCGGCAAGGCCGGTACCACTGGCACCCTGGTCGCGGCTCTGAACGCCATCGCCGACCAGGTCGATCCCGTGCTCGTCGTCGTCCGCGTCGCCGCCGGGACGACGCCGGCGGCGACGACCGCCAACGTCATCGGCACGGCGGGCGCGAGCGGCACCGGCCTGCAGGCGATGCTCGCCGCGCAGGCGCAGCTCGGCGTCAGCCCGAAGATCCTCGGCTGCCCAGGGCTCGACACGGTCGACGTGACGAACGCGCTGGTGATCGTCGCCGGCAAGCTCGGGGCGATGGCCTATGCCTCGTGCGACACCGCCGCCAGCGTCGCCGAGGCCCTGACCTACCGCGCCGAGTTCGGCGCGCGCGAGCTGATGCTGATCTGGCCCGACTTCCTCGCCTTCGACGTCGCCACCCAGTCGAGCGGCCCGGCGATGGCGGTCGCCCGCGCGCTCGGCCTGCGCGCCTTCATCGATCAGACGCAGGGCTGGAACAAGACGCTGTCGAACGTGCCCGTCGCCGGCGTCACCGGCCTGACCGCCGACGTCCACTGGTCGCTGCAGGATTCGAGCTCGGACGCCGATCTCCTCAATGCCGCCGGCATCACGACGCTGGTCAACGTCGGCTCGGGCTACCGCTTCTGGGGCAACCGCACCTGCTCGGCCGATCCGCTGTTCGCCTTCGAGAGCGCGACCCGCACGGCGCAGGTGCTGAAGGAGACGATCGCCGACGCGCTGCTGTGGGCGATGGACAAGCCGCTCCACCCGCAGCTCGCCCGCGACATCATCGAGACGGCGAACGCGACCTTCCGCCAGATGAAGGCGGCCGGGCTGATCGTCGATGCCAAGGCGACCTTCGATCCCAAGGCGAACCCGGCGACCCAGCTCGCCGCCGGGCAGCTGGTGATCGACTATGACTACACGCCAACCGCGCCGCTCGAGCAGCTCGGGCTCAACCAGCGGATCACCGACAAATACTACGCCGACTTCGCGGCGCAGCTCTGAAGGACCTGACCGATGGCGCTCCCGTCCAAGCTGAAGAACCTCAACCTGTTCGTCGACGGCACGAGCTGGCTCGGCATCGTTAAGTCGGTCACCCCGCCGCCGCTCAAGCGCAAGATCGAGGGCTGGCGCGGCGGCGGCATGGACGGCGAGGTCGGCGTCGACATGGGTCTCGACGGGATGATCGAGCTGAACTTCACCGCCGGCGGGTGGATGCGCCAGGTGGCGCGCACCTTCGGCGCGGCGACCCACGACGCAGTGCAGCTGCGCTTCGCCGGGGCCTACCAGCGCGACGACAGCGGCGCGGTCGACGCCGTCGAGATCACGGTGCGCGGCCGGCTGCACGAGCTCGACCGCGGCGACGCCAAGCCGGGCGAGGACAGCGAGGGCAAGTACAAGATGGTCTGCTCCTACTACAAGGAAAGCGTCAACGGGGCCGACGACGTCGAGATCGACCTGCCGTCGATGGTCTTCATCTCGGGCGGCGTCGATCGCCTCGCCGACCAGCGCGCGGCGATCGGCGCATGATCGGCTCGATCGTCCGGCGCTTCGTCGCCCCCGCCCTCGCCGCATTCGCGCTCGCCGGTGCCGCCGCCGCGCCGGCGGCGACGATAACCGTCGGCCCGACGACCTTCGTCAGTGCGGTTAACGCCGCGCACGCCGGCGACGTCGTCGTCCTGACCGATGGCGAATACGGCGACCCCTATTTCCGATCCGCGCCGTCGGCACCCGCGATCACGATCGACGGCTGCCGCGCCGACGCCCACTTCCGTTCCCTGCGCTTCGACGGCCGTGGCGGCTTGACCCTCAAGTGCCTGCAGTTCGTCGGCGGCGGGCTGATGCTCGTCGGCGTCCGCGACGTGACCGTCGCCAACCTGCTGGCGACCGCGCCGCCCCGCGCGGGCATCGGCATCGCCGCCTCGCAACACGTCGCGATCAGCGACGTCGAGGTGATCGACGCCGGGGCCGACGGCGTCGACATCGGCGGATCGCAGCACGTCACCGTCGACCGCCTCGCCTGCTACGCCTCGCATCCGACGCCCGGCGCGCACCCTGACTGCCTGCAGCTCTACTCAAAACTGCCGACGCACCCGGTGCCGACCGACGACGTCGCCGTGCGCAGCGTCGTCGCCGTCGGCGACACCCAGGGCGTCGATATGTTCGGCAACACGCTGCCGGCGACCAACGTCCACTTCGATGGCCTGGTTGTGGTCAGCCGCTACCCGCGCGGCGTCAGCATGACCTCGGCCGGCGGCTGCACCGGCTGCTCGCTGACCAACAGCCGCGTCGAGCGGCTGCGCGGCGCGGCGCACGCCGTCCAGCTCGACCCGCAGGCGCCGCTGCCCGGATGGGCCGCGGGCAGCGTCACCGGCAACTCGCCGAACTCGACCGCACCGTAAGGGGAAGCTCCGATGTCCGACGCCACCGTCACCCTGCAGACGCCGATCATCCGCGGGTTGAACGCTCAACCGATCACCGAGGTCTCGCTGCGGCGACCGAAGGCGGGCGAGCTGCGCGGCGTCAAGCTCCTCGACCTCGTCCAGATGGAGACGGGTGCCCTGCGCCAGGTGCTCCCGCGCATCTCGACGCCGACGTTGAACGACGCCGACTTCGACGGGCTCGACCCCGCCGACCTGATGGCCTTTGCCGCCGAGGTCGCGGGTTTTTTGGTGCCGAGGACGCCGGAGACGGCCTCCCTCACCTGATCGATGAGGCGATGGCGGACGTCGCCGTCGTCTTTCACTGGCCGCCATCGGCCATGGACCCGATGAGTGTCCGCGAGCTGATGGACTGGCGCGCCCGCGCGGCGCGGCGGAACGGGAGCGACGACTGACGTGGCCGATTCGCGCACCCTCGCGCTGACCGTCAAGCTGGCGCTGATCGCCAAGGTCGTCGAGCCGCTGAAAAGCATCGAGCGGCGCGCCGAGGAGATGCGCCTGAAGCTGAAGACGGCGCGCATCGAGCTGCGCGACCTCGAAAAGGTCGCCGGCGACGTCGCGACGTTCAAGGAACTGCAGGCGCAGGTCGGCAAGACGCTGCAGGCGTTCGGCGCGGCGACCGAAAAGGCGCGCGCCCTCGAGAAGCAGATCGCCGCGACCGCCAACCCGACCAAGACCCTCGTCCGCGAGTTCGACCGCGCCACGAAGAAGGCGAACGGGCTGGCGGGCGAGTACCGGAGGCAGGTCGCCGACCTCGACCGGCTCAAGGGGTCGCTCGGCGCGGCCGGCATCGCCGTTCGCGCGCTTGCCGCCGACGAGGGGACGCTGAAGACGAAGATCGAAGCCGCATCGGCCGCCTACAAGCGCCAGCAGGCGGCGTTCGCCGCGGTGCGCGCGCGGGCGCAGGTCAAGGCGCAGCGCGAGCGGCTGACGAACGACCTCAACGGCGCGCAGATGAACCTGTTCTACGGCGGCGCGCCGACGCTCGCCGGCGGCGTCGGCATCGGCCTCGGCCTCAAGAGCGCGATCGACGAGGCGACGCAGCTGCAGACGCTGATGACCAACGTCCAGCTAAATGTAAAAGGCCAGGCGGACGCCAACGGCAAGGCGTTCGATCCGGTCCAGCGCGGCCGCGACATCACCGCGCTCGCCGAGCGCGTCGGCCAGCTGCCGCTTGACATGGCGAAGTCGCTCGACACCCTTGCCGCCTACGGCGCGCCGCTGAAGTCGCTTTTCGGCG
>JAFARM010000426.1 GCA_019245455.1 Sphingomonadaceae bacterium
GCGGCCGCAGACGCTGTTCCGCGCGACGCAGTTCGGCGACGACAGCGACCGCGCGCTGAAGAAGTCCGACGGCAGCTGGACCTATTTCGCGGGCGATGTCGCCTATCACTACGACAAGCTCCGCCGCGGCTTCGGTGCGCTGGTCGACCTGTTCGGGGCCGACCACGGCGGCTACGTCAAACGCATGACGGCGGCGGTCGCGGCGCTGTCGGGTGGCGCGGTGCCGCTCGATATCCGGTTGGTGCAGATGGTCCGCCTGTTCCGCGCCGGCGAGCCGGTCAAGATGTCGAAGCGGTCGGGATCGTTCGTCACCCTCGCCGATGTCGTCCGCGAGGTCGGCAAGGACGTCGTCCGCTTCATCATGCTGACCAAGAAGTCCGACAGCCAGCTCGACTTCGACTTCGCCAAAGTCGTCGAGGCGTCGCGCGACAATCCGGTGTTCTACGTCCAGTACGCCCACGCCCGTATCGCCTCGCTCGGCCGGCGGGCGGCGGCGTTGGGGCTGCCGGATCCCGACCTGACGCGCCTCGACGCCGAGGAACTGGCGCTGGTCAAGCTCGCCGCGCAGTGGCCAAAGACCGTCGAGGCCGCCGCCGCCGCGCGCGAGCCGCACCGCGTCGCCTTCTATCTGAACGACCTCGCCGCCGCCTTCCATTCGCTGTGGAACCGGGGCAACGACGATCCCGACCGGCGCGTCCTGATCGAGGCCGACCCTGGTCTCAGCGCAGCGCGGCTGGCGCTGGCGCGGGGGGTCGGCCAGGTCATCGCCAACGGGCTCGGCGTCATGGGCGTGACGCCCGCCGAGGAGATGCACTGATGGTGCGCGGCCCCCACGACGATGACGCGCCCTGGCTGGCCGAGGGCGTGCGCGAGGAACGGGCGACCCTGGTCCCGCGCGCGCGGCTGATCGGCGGCGGACTGATCGCGGTGCTGCTGGCGGTGCTCGTCGCGCTCGGCGTCTTCCTCGCCGTGGGCCATAAGAGCGACGGCTCGGCCGGCTATGCCCGACCCGAGGACGCGCCGCTGATCGCCGCCGATCCGGGCGCGTACAAGGTCGCCCCCGAGAACCCCGGCGGCGCGCAGATCACGGGCATCGACGACAGCGTCGCCGCGGTCGCCAGCGGCAGCGAGCAGGCCGGCGCGATCGCCGCCGACACGCCGGAGGAGCCGATCGCACGGCCAACCGGCGCGCCGCCGCCGACCGACCTGCTGCCGCCGCGCAGCGATGCCCCGCCGCGCGAGACTGCCCATCCCCCTGTTCCCGCGCCGACCAAATCAATCGAACCCGCGCCGGTCACACCGCCGGTGACCAAGCCGGCCAAGACGGATGCGCCAAAGCCGATCGCGGCGCCGAAGCCGGAGTCGTCTGCACCCCGCACGGAGCCGGCAGCAGCCAAATCAGCCAAGGCAACGAAGACGCCTGACCCCCTTGCGGAAGCAGCGAGCGATGAGGGTGCGGCGACAAAGCCGGCGAAGCCGGCGGCGAAGGGCAACGTCACCCTTCAGCTCGGTGCCTTTTCATCCCGCGACAAGGCCGACGCCGCTTGGGCCAAGGCCGCGGGCGACGGCGCGCTGACGGGGCTGGCCAAGCGCATCGAGCCGGTCGATCGCGACGGTACGACGCTATACCGCCTGCGCGCCGGCGGCGTCGCCTCGGCGGACGCGGCCAAGGCGTTGTGCGCGCGCATCCGCAGCGCCGGCAATGCCTGCATCGTCGCGGAGTAGAGTGTGATCCCCGCCTTCCTTGGGCTCGCCGGCCCGACAATCAGCCGCGACGAGCACGCCCTGTTCCGCGCCGCCGACCCGGCCGGCTATATCCTGTTCCAGCGCAACTGCGTCGATCCCGACCAGCTGCTGGCGCTGACCGACGCGCTGCGCTCGCTCGCCGGGCGCGACCTGCCGATCCTGATCGACCAGGAGGGCGGCCGCGTCGCCCGGCTGCGGCCGCCGCACTGGCCCGAGTTCCCGGCCGCCGCCCGCTTCGGCGCGCTGTACGACGTCGCACCGCTGTCGGCGATCGAGGCGGCGCGGCTGAACGGGCAGCTGACCGGCCTGATGCTCCACGACGCCGGCATCACGGTCGATTGCCTGCCGCTGCTCGACGTCCGCGACGCGGGCGGGCACGACATCATCGGCGATCGCAGCTTCGGGGCGGATCCGATGCGCGTCGCGGCACTCGGGCGCGCGACGCTCGATGGGCTGCGCGAGGGTGGCGTGATCGGCGTCGTCAAGCACATTCCTGGCCACGGCCGCGCCCGCGTCGACAGCCACCTCGAGCTGCCGGTCGTCGATGCTACACTTTCCGACCTCGCGCGTGACTTCGAACCGTTCCGCACCCTGAACGACGCGCCGATGGCGATGACCGCGCACATTGTCTATACCGCGCTCGATCCCGACCGCTGCGCGACCTTGTCGCCGATCGTGATCGGGGCGACGATCCGCCGTGACATCGGCTTCGACGGGCTGCTGATGAGCGACGATCTCGGCATGAAGGCGTTGGGAGTTGCGGGGCCGATGGGGAACAATGCCGTCGGCGATTTCGGTGCCCGTGCGCTGACCTGCCTTGACGCCGGCTGCGACATCGCCCTGCACTGCTCGGGCGACTTCGCCGAGATGATGGCGATCGTCGATGCAGTGCCGGCGATCACGGCCGACGCGACGGCGCGTCTCAACGCCGCCATGCTGTGGGCAACGACACCGCGCGAGGCCGATATCGCGGCGCTGGCGGCGCAGCGCGACCAGCTGCTGGCGCATGGCTGAGGGCGAGACGCTGACCCTTGCGCTCGGCGCGTGGGAGGGGCCGCTCGATCTGCTGCTCAGTCTCGCGCGGGCGCAGAAGGTCGACCTCGCCCAGATCTCGATTTTGGCGCTGGTCGATCAGTACCTTGCCTTCATCGCCCGCGCGCGCGCCGTGCGGCTGGAGGTCGCCGCCGACTACCTCGTCATGGCCGCCTGGCTTGCCTATCTGAAGTCGTGCCTGCTGCTGCCGCCCGACCCCGAAGCCGACCCCGACCCGCACGAGCTCGCCGCGCGGCTGCAGCGGCAGCTCGAGCGGCTGGAGGCGATGCGCGACGCTGCGGCGCGGCTGATGGCGCGGGATCGAATGGGGGTCGACACCTTTCGGCGCGCTCGGCCCGAGGGCCTTAAGGCGATGCCGCGACCGGTGTTCGCGGCGGATTACCTTGCGCTGGTAAGCGCGTACGGCGGCGTTCAGGCCCGGCGGCAGCGCGCGACGTATACGCTTGCGCGGCGCGACGTGTTCGCGCTGGATGCCGCGCTCGAGCGGCTGGGCCGGCTGGTAGGGCCGCGGTGGACGACGCTTGCGGCCTATCTGCCGGCGGGCGAGGGGCGGTTCCGGCGCTCGGCGCTGGCGAGCACCTTTGTCGCCGCGCTCGAGCTGACGCGGCAGGGACGGACCGAGCTGGCGCAGGACGGCGCGGCGCTCATGGTCCGGTCGCGGTAGAGCGCCGTGACTTCCCCTTTGACCCGGGTGGTCGAGGCGGTGGTTTTCGCCGCCGAGGAGCCGGTGTCGCCCAGTGACATCGCCCGCCATGTCGCCGCCCCGGTGGCCGACGTCCGTGACGCGCTCCGTGACCTTTCCGCGGACTGGGGTGGTCACGGGATCGAGCTCGTCGAGCGCGGCGGCCGCTGGCTGTTCCAGACCGCGCCCGACCTCGGCTACCTCCTCCAGCCGACGCGCGCGGTGCCGCGGAAGCTCAGCCGCGCGGCAGTCGAGACGCTCGCCATCGTCGCCTACCACGAGCCGGTCACCCGCGCCGAGATCGAGGACATCCGCGGCGTCCAGGTCTCGCCGGGCACGCTCGACGTCCTTCTCGCCACCGGCTGGATCAAGGCCGCGGGCCGCCGCGAGTCCCCCGGTCGGCCGCTGCAGTTCGCGACGACACCGGCGTTCCTCGTCGATTTCGGCCTGTCCGACCGCCGCGACCTGCCCGGCATCGCCGAGCTGCGCGCCACCGGCCTGCTCGATCCGGCCCCGCCCACTGGCGAAACGCCGGCCCAGCGCGTACATAGCGAGGGTTAGGCGCCGCCGCCGGAGTATTCAGATCATGGGTTCGTTCAGCCTCGTCCACTGGCTCATCGTCATCCTCGTCATCATGCTGCTGTTCGGCCGCGGCAAGATCAGCGATCTGATGGGCGACATGGCCAAGGGCATCAACAGCTTCAAGAAGGGGCTGGCCGACGGCGAGACGCCGCCGCAGCACGGCTATATCCGGCCGCCCGAGCCCGGCTATCCGACGCAGCCCTACGCGCCGCCGCACCTGGCCCCGCCCGCCGGCCCGCAGGCCCCGTACGCGCCGCCGGCGCAGTCCCCGTACGCGCCGCCGGCGCAGGCCCCGTATGCGCCGCAGGCCCCCTACGCGCCGCAGGCGCATCCCGCGTATGCGCCGCCGGCGCAGCCCGTTCCGGGGCGCGACGACACCCCCCGGAGCTGACGCGGAACCGCGCCGGTGTTCGGCATCGATTCAAGCGAGTTCCTGCTGATCGGCATCGTCGCGCTGATCGTCATCGGGCCGAAGGACCTGCCGCGCGTCATGCGGCTGGTCGGCGGCTGGGTCGGGCGCGGGCGGGCGATGACGCGCCACCTTCGCGCCGGCTTCGACACGATGATGCGCGAGGCCGAGCTCGAGGAGATGCAGAAGCAGTGGGCGAGGCAGAACGCCGAGATCATGGCCGCGACCGCTCCCGCAGCGGTCGCGCCGCACAGCTATGACGCGGCGGTCGACCCGCACGCCGGCGACGCGGTCATCGGCCCGCACCGCTACGATCATCCCGGCGCCCTGCCCCCCGACCGTCATCCCCGCGAAAGCGGGGACCCATCTCCCACGGTTCGGGAGGAGACGGCTGCCCTGGGATCAGAGCGGCCACCCGGCGTTCAGGAGATGGGTCCCCGCGTTCGCGGGGATGACAGGGGTCGAGGAGATGACGCGGCTGGCAAAACGATGATCGGACCGTCGCCGGCACCGCACGCGCTGGCCGCGGCACCGCCCGCGCTCGCGGCCACCCCGCCGGCGCGCGTTGCCGGCGATACCGGCGAGCCGCACGACCGGTCGCAATGACGCTGCCTGCGGTGACCCCCGACGACGACATCGACGCCTCGCGCGCGCCGCTGATGGAGCATCTGATCGAGCTCAGGAAGCGCCTGCTGATCTCGATCGTCGCGCTCGTCATCGCGTTTGCCATCGCCTATACAAGGTCGAAGGCGATCTTCACCTTCCTCGTCCAGCCGCTGATCCGCGCCGAGGGCGGCCACCCGACCCAGTTGATCTTCACCCGCCTGTACGACGGCTTCTTCGTCCAGGTGAAGGTCGCCGCCTTCGCCGCGCTGTGCCTCGCCTTTCCGGTCATCGCCAATCAGCTGTGGGCCTTTGTCGCGCCGGGGCTGTACCGGCGCGAAAAGCGCGCCTTCCTGCCGTTTCTGATCATGACGCCGGTGCTGTTCACGATGGGCGCGGCGCTTGCTTACTACGTCGTCGCGCCGATCTCCTTCCGCTTCTTCCTCCAGTTCAGCGACAACGGGGCGACGACGGGCTTCGCCCAGACGGCGCTGCCGTCGATCGACAGCTATCTGTCGCTGATCATGCATTTCATGGCCGGCTTCGGCATCGCCTTCCTGCTGCCGGTGCTGCTGATGCTGCTCGAACGTGCCGGGCTGGTGACGCGGGCGCAACTCAAGAGCGGGCGGCGCTATGCCATCGTCGGCGCCTTCGTCGTCGCCGCCGTCCTTGCGCCCCCCGATGTCGTGTCGCAGTGCCTGCTCGCCGTGCCGCTCGTCGCGCTGTACGAAGGGTCGATCGTCGGCATCTGGTTCAGCGAGCGCCGCCGCGCCCGCGATGACGCGGAAGGGGTTCGGGCTGCCGCGGAATAGCGCGGTTCCTGGCGCTCAGTCTGCTGCGCGGTCGGTCGGCAACTGGCCGTCGCCCTTGGCCACCGAACGACGCGTGAGCACGAAGGCGCATCGCGTGCGTCGGCCTAGAAACACCCGCAACCTGGACGTGAAAAGGCCCGCGACCGGGGGGGATGGTCGCGGGCCAAATCGTTTGGGGTCCGATCGCATTCGGGGGGGGGATGATGCGACCGGACCCCTTTGGGAGGACCGCGGGAGCGGGGGGGCGTGTACCGTGGTCCTGGCTGCTCAACCCGCCGCGGCGAAGCGGGTTCCACGCGCGACGAATCTTTTTCGAAGTTTTTTTTCAAGCGCGCGATCGGCGACGATCGGCAGCGGAACCGGGGTGCGACGCCGGGCGTCTGTCGGCCATTCTCCACCGAAACGAAGGCAGTCCGCCATGGCCGACGACACGACCAAGTTCTGGAAGCTGATCGACGACATCCGCGTCGCCATGCTGACGACCGAAACGGCGGACGGGTTGGAGAGCCGGCCGATGAGCGCCTACGTCGACAAGGACACGTCGTCGATCTGGTTCATCACGCGCCTCGACAGCGGCAAGACCGACGAGATCAAGGACGACGCCCACGTCAACCTCGCCTTCGCCGACGCCAAGGCCAACCGCTACGTCTCGGTCACCGGCACGGCGCGGGTCGTGCGCGACCCCGCCAAGACCAAGGCGCTGTGGAACCCGTTCGCCGAGGCGTGGCTGCCGGAGGGGCCGGAGGCGCCGACCACCGGCCTGATCCACGTCACGCCGGCGCACGCGACATTCTGGGATTCGCCGTCGGGCGTGCTGCAGATGATCCGGGTTGCGGCGGCGAACCTTACGCAGTCGCCGCCGAAGACCGACGAGGTCAAGCACGTGACGCTGTAGCGCGGATCGCGCGCGTCACGTGTCATTCCAGCGGAAGGGGGAGCCATCGCTCGGGCAGCGGGAGATGGGTCCCCGCTTTCGCGGGGATGACGGTGTAGGCGGGGGGATGACGTCGCCGGTGGGATGACGTTGGCGGTGGGATGACACCGTGAGGGCGGGCGGCTACACCCGCTGCCATGCGCATCCTTCTTATCGTCGGCGGCGGCATCGCTGCGTTCAAGGCGCTCGAGCTGACGCGCGCGCTGCGGCGCGAGGGGCACGCGGTGACGCCGGTGCTGACGGCGGCAGGGGCGCGCTTCGTCACGCCGCTCAGCCTCGAGGCGCTCGCCGCCCACCCGGTTCACACCGACCTGTGGAGCCTCGACGAGGGCGGCGGCATGGGGCACATCGAACTCAGCCGTGCGTCCGACCTGATCGTCGTCTGCCCGGCGACCGCCGACCTGATGGCGAAGATGGCCGCTGGAATGGCCGACGACCTCGCCACGACGCTGCTGCTGGCGACCGACACGCCGGTGATGGCGGTGCCGGCGATGAACGTGCGGATGTGGACCCACGCGGCAACGGTCGCCAACGTCGCGGTGCTGCGCGCGCGCGGCGTGACGGTGGTCGATCCCGACGAGGGCGAGATGGCGTGCGGCGAGTGCGGGCCGGGCCGGCTGCCGGAGGTCGAGCGGATCGTCGCGGCGGTGATGGCGCAGCTCTCGTCCTGTCATCCCGGCGAAGGCCGGGACCCATCTCCCGAAGGCCGGCAGGAGATGGGTCCCCGCTTTCGCGGGGATGACAAGGTTGAAGGCGGTGATGGCGCGCACGGGAAACTCGCCGGCCGTCACGTCGTCGTCACTGCCGGACCGACGCACGAGCCGATCGACCCCGTCCGCTTCCTCGGCAACCGCTCGTCGGGCAAGCAAGGCTTCGCCATAGCCGGCGCGCTCGCCGCGCTGGGCGCGCGGGTGACGCTGGTCGCAGGGCCGGTCGGGCTGGCGACGCCGTCGGGGGTGGACCGTTTCGATGTGGTGAGCGGGCGGGAGATGGCGGCGGTGGTGGAGG
>JAFARM010000022.1 GCA_019245455.1 Sphingomonadaceae bacterium
CCTGTCGCCTGCGCCGCGTCGTGATCGATTACCGCCCATCCGATCGACGTGGTGCCGATGTCGATCCCCCAAATCTTCACCATGCCCCCAACATTAGCCCTTTACCTTACAGGCCTTGTAATCTAACTTGAATATCGTAGCAAAACGAGAGGCGGTCGCTTTTCGCAAGCAAAACGACCCTTCGAGCGGGCTCGGCATCCCAAGGTCATTGGCCGGTCATCAGCCCCCGTCGTAACTGGCGGGGGCTGAGTTGTTTTTTGGCAGTCAGCACATTTCGGACTGTCCAGCCGACTTGGATGCTCAGCCCGCGACCGCGCTGCAGCAAAGCCGGGTTGATGAAGACAGATTCGCTCCCAGCCGTACGCTGCTCAATGCCGACAGCCGCCGCGAGCACTTTCAGATATATAGAGGCCACTGCCGCGGCGCAAAGCCGGCCTCGACTACATTGGCGATGTGGCACTAGGGCTGAGCAAAGATCAGCTTCGCCAGCACACCGCTGTCGACCTTCGGCACCTCGCGGCAGATGCGCCCGGCCACCCCCCGATTCCCAGCTGCAGTGGCGCGCGCTCGGGATGCCGAACACGTTCCGCCACACCTGCCACACCAATTGCGAAACGGTCGGCGTGCCGCCGGCGCAGATCGACCTCGCCGCCGGCCACGCGCCGCGCAAGGGCTCGGGGCGCAACTACAGCCACCTGCGGCCCGAGTATCTGCGCGAGTTCGTCGCTGCGATCGAAGGCTATTGGGCCGAGATGGACAGGCTGACGACGGTACACCGTCGGAACCATGGCGGAACCAAGATCGCCTATTTGCCCTCGGCGCGGCCGGTAGCGATCAAGTCAGGGACGGGAGATCAATGACTTACCGTGGTGGAGCAGAGGGGGATCGAACCCCTGACCTCAGCAGTGCGATTGCTGCGCTCTCCCATCTGAGCTACTGCCCCACGCGACGGAAGGCGGCCCGTGTAGCGGGGTCGCCCGCGTCATGCAACGGCGTTGTGCAGCCGCGCCTGCGTCCCCCGCGTGATCACCGCGTCCCCCGGCTGCAGCTCGGTGATCGGCACGTCCACCTGCCCGTCGAGCGCGCGGTACAGCGGGGCGAAGTCGGTATCGAGGGTCGTCCGCAGCAGCTGCTCGAAGCTGTCGACGACGACGTACAGCGCCTGATAGTCGTCGATTTTGTACGGCGTCCGCATGACGCGGGAAAGGTCGAAGCCGATGCGGTGCGGCGAGGGGTCGTCCAAGGCGAACACGCTCTCGCCGTGGCTCGAAACGATGCCGGCACCGTACAGCTTCAGGTCGCCCTCGTGCCGGATCAGGCCGAACTCGACCGTGTACCAGTAGAGGCGCGACAGCCGCTTCAGCGCGCCGAACGCGAGGCTGCGGAGGCCCCCCTGGCCATAGGCCTGGATGTAGTCGGCGAACACCGGATCGGCGAGCAGGGGGACGTGGCCGAAGACGTCGTGGAAGACGTCGGGGGCCTCGAGGTAGTCGATCTGCTCAGGGCTGCGGATGAAATTGCCGGCGACGAAGCGGCGCTCGCTCAGGTGGCGGAAGAAGACGTCGTCGGGCACCAGTCCGGGGACGGCGACGACCTGCCAGCCGGTCAGCGCGTGCAGCCGCTCGCTCAACCGGCGGAAATCGGGGATGCCGCCGCCGCCGAGGTCGAGCGCCGCCATACCGCGCAGGAACGCCGGGTGGGCGCGGGCGGCGAGCTGCGCCGCCTGGCGCGCATAGAGCCGGTCCCACAGCGCGTGCTCGGCCGGCGTATAGGCGCTCCACCCCTGGTCGATCGTCCAGTCGGCGGCGGCGCCGGGCGGCGGGGCGGGGGCGATCGGGGCGGCGGGCGTGCTCACGCTGTGCGTCTTAGCACGCGCGGCGGCCAAAGGAAGCCGATGCCCACGCGCTGGATGCCCCGCGAGGATTCGAACCTCGATAAACGGAATCAGAATCCGTTGTCTTACCTTTAGACGACGGGGCAGCGTCGCGGCGGCGGGATACGGGCGTGGCGGCGGGGTGTCAACGGTCGCGGCCGCGTGCTACATCGCAGCCAAGTTCGGCCGGCGGCCACCCGCCGCGCGGCCGCGAAGGCTGACGTGATGACCATCGACCTCGTTTCCGCGGCCGAACTCGGCCCACCTGCTCGTCGCGCTGTCCCTGCCGCGCGGCCGCAGCGCAAGGCGTTCGGCGCGCTCGACCTTGGCACCAACAACTGCCGCCTGCTGATCGCCCGGCCGGGCGGCGCCGACGGCGACTTCACCGTCATCGACGCCTTCAGCCGCGTCGTCCGGCTGGGCGAGGGGCTGCTCCAGACCGGCCGCCTGTCGGAGGCGGCGATGGACCGGGCGGTGCTGGCGCTGTCGATCTGCGCCGACAAGCTGGCGCGACGCAGCGTGACGCTCACCCGCAACGTCGCCACCGAGGCGTGCCGGCGGGCGGCGAACGGCCGCGAATTCATCGACCGGGTGTACGAGGTCACCGGCATCGCCCTCGACGTCATCTCACCCGCCGAGGAGGCGCGGCTGGCGGTGCTCGGCTGCGCCTCGCTGATCGAGGCGCACGGCCCGCCGGCGCTGATCTTCGACATCGGCGGCGGCTCGACCGAGCTGATCCTGGTCGACTCGCCGACGGCGGCGATCCGCGCCTGGGTCAGCGTGCCGTGGGGCGTCGTCAGCCTGGCCGAGACGGTGCCCTACGATCCGCCGCCGGCGGAGCGCGCGGCGACGTATGCCGTGCAGGTGGCGCGCGTCGCCGGGCACCTCGACGCCTTCGCCGCCACGGTGGCGGCGGAGGTCGACGGCCCGGTGCAGCTGCTCGGCACGTCGGGGACGATCACGACCTTGGCCTCGATCGCGCTCGGCCTGCCGGCCTACGACCGGCGGCGGGTCGACGGCTGCACAGTGACGGCAAGCGCGATGCGCGATATCTCGGTGATGCTGGCCGCCCGGTCGCCGGCGGAGCGCGCCGAGGTGCCCGGCATCGGTGCCGACCGCGCCGATCTCGTCGTCGCCGGCTGCGCGATCCTGGAGGCGATCATCGACCGCTGGCCGGCCGAGACCCTGCGCGTCGCCGACCGCGGCATCCGCGAGGGCGTGCTGCGCGTGCTGATGAGCCGGCAGGGCTACCGGTGAGCGGCGCTGTGCGCCGCGGGGGCTACCGGTGAGCGGGGGCAGGGGGCGGTGAGCGGCCCGGCGGGGCGCAGCCAGGGCGGCAAGGTCCGCGTGCGGACGGCGAAGGGGCGCAAGACCTCGTCGAACCGCTGGCTCGAGCGGCAGTTGAACGACCCCTATGTCAAGGCGGCGAAGGCGGCGGGCTGGCGCAGCCGGGCGGCGTTCAAGCTGATCGAACTCGACGAGCGGTTCAAGCTGCTCCAGCACGTGACGCGCGTCGTCGATCTCGGCGCGGCGCCGGGCGGCTGGTGCCAGGTGGTGACGAAGGCGCGGCCGAAGGCGGTCGTCGTCGCCATCGACCTGCTGCCCGTCGAGCCGCTGCCCGGCGTGACGATCTTCCAGCAGGACATCCTGGCGGACGGCACCGAGGCGCTGATCCGCGAGGCGCTCGGCGGCGACGCCGACGTGGTGCTGTCCGACATGGCGGCGAACACCGTCGGGCACCAGGCGACCGACCACCTGCGGACGATGGGGCTGGTCGAGACGGGCCTCGCCTTCGCCGTCGACCTGCTGCGCCCGGGCGGGGCGTTCGTCGCCAAAGTGCTCGCTGGCGGGGCGGAGGCGACGCTGGTCGCCGAGCTGAAGCGCCACTTCGCCACCGTCAAGCACGCCAAGCCGCCCGCGAGCCGGCAGGGGTCGAGCGAGTGGTACGTCGTTGCGCAGGGCTTCAAGGGGCGGGGGGCGTTGCCGGCCGCACAAGCCGGTGGCATGGACGAAGCACGGAACTCCTCCCCCT
>JAFARM010000125.1 GCA_019245455.1 Sphingomonadaceae bacterium
GCTGTCGCCGACGCTCAACGCGATCAAGAAAGAGGGCGAGAGCGGGCGCAAGAAGCTCAATCAGTACACGCGCTACGGCACCGTCGTGCTGACCGCCTTCCAGGGCTTCGGCATCGCCCGCGGGCTGGAGGGGTGGGGCGTCAGCGCCGGCGTCCAGGCGGTAATCGACCCCGGCCTGTTCTTCGAGGTGTCGACCGTCATCACGCTGATCGGCGGCACGATGTTCCTGATGTGGCTGGGCGAGCAGATCACCAGCCGCGGCATCGGCAACGGCATCAGCCTCATCATCATGGCCGGAATCGTCAGCCGCCTGCCGGTGTCGGTCGGCCAGCTGTTCGAGCAGGCGCGCACGGGCGCGATCTCGGTGCCGTTCATCCTGATGGTCGTCGTCCTCGGCCTCGCCACCATCGCCGGCATCTGCCTGATGGAGCGGGCGCAGCGGAAGATCCTGATCCAGTATCCCAAGCGTCAGGTCGGCACGCGCCAGTTCCAGGGCGACAGCTCGTTCCTGCCGCTGAAGATCAACACCAGCGGCGTCATCCCGCCGATCTTCGCCTCGTCGCTGCTGCTGATGCCGCTGACGGTGGCGCAGTTCCTCGGCAAGGGCGGCAACGGCCCCGATTGGTTGCTGACGATCACGACGCAGCTTCAGCGCGGCGCGCCGGTGTACATGGCGCTGTACGCCGCCGGCATCATCTTCTTCAGCTTCTTCTACACCGCGGTCGTCTTCAACCCCGAGGAGACGGCGGAGAACCTGAAGAAGTACGGCGGCTTCATCCCCGGCATCCGCCCGGGCGCGCGCACGGCCGAGTATTTCGACTATGTGCTGACGCGTATCACTGTGCTCGGCGCGGCGTATCTGACCGTCATCTGCCTGCTGCCCGAGTTCCTGACGTCGAAGGTCGGCATCGCGGCCAGCTTCGGCGGTACGTCGCTCCTCATTATCGTCAACGTGACGATGGACACGGTTGCGCAGATTCAGTCACATCTGCTAGCCCATCAGTACGAAGGACTGATCAAGAAGTCCAAGCTGAGGGGAAATCGCCGTTGACCTGCCCGTTCGGACGGCCGTCTTGAACATCATCCTGCTGGGACCGCCGGGCGCGGGCAAGGGGACGCAGGCGAGCCGGCTGGAACGCGAACACGGCATGGTCCAGCTGTCCACCGGCGATATGCTGCGCGCCGCGGTCGCCGCCGGAACGCCGGTTGGCATGAAAGCGAAGGCGGTCATGGACGCGGGCGGTCTCGTCAGCGACGAGATCGTCAACGCCATCCTGTCCGACCGGCTCGATGCCGACGATGCCCGCTCCGGCTTCACCCTCGACGGCTACCCGCGCACTCAGGTCCAGGCCGAAGCGCTCGACGCGATGCTCGCCGCCAAGGGCATGAAGCTCGATCACGTCATCGAGCTCGCCGTCGACGAGGAGGCGCTGGTCGACCGCATCACCGGCCGCTTCACCTGCTGCGTCTGCGGCGAGGGCTATCACGACCGCTACAAGCAGCCGAAGGTCGCCGGCACTTGCGATGTCTGCGGCAGCCACGACTTCAAGCGCCGCCCCGACGACAACGCCGCGACTGTGCGCACCCGCATGGCCGAGTACCGCGCCAAGACCGCACCGATCCTGCCGTATTACGATGCCCGCGGCCTCGTTGCCCGCGTCGATGGCATGGCGGCGATGGCCGATGTCAACGCCGCGATCGAGGCGGTGTTGCAGGCGCGCATCTTGTAATCACGGCGTGATGACGGTATTGGCGGTGTGGGAGAGTGCCATGACCGCGCCGCTTCGCCGGACTACCCGCCAGCACCGCTCGGGGAACAGCTTCTCGGTTCGCATTCCGCGCGACATGGCCTTTCCGCAGCCGGATCAGGAGCTTGAGATCGAGGCGGTCGGCGAGACGCTGGTGCTGCGGCCGAAGCGGCGCAGTTTTGAGCAGCTGTTTCGTGAGCTGGACGCTCTCGGCCCCAGCCAAATCACCGATGACGCTTTCATTCGCCCTGAATGGCCCGAGCACCGCAGTCCTAAGTGAGCCTGTTCTTGCTGGACGCAGACACGGCGATCTATGCGCTACGTCGCGTCTACGGTATCCGCGAGGCGATTGCGCGGCGTGACCCGTCCGAGGTCGCGATGTCGTCTCTGGTCTACAGCCAGCTCCTGCAAGGCACCCTTTCAGCTGCCAGCCCAGCGGACGAAGCGGCGCGTATACGCCTCCTCGTCGGCGGCATGGTCTTCAAACCCTATAGTCGCGCCGCGGCCGATGCTTACGGCGATGTCGTGTCCGCTATTGGTTGCAACCGACGCAACGCCATGGACCGGATGATCGCGGCGCACGCGATCAGCCTCGACGCGACCCTTGTCACGAACAACACGTCAGACTTCGCCGATATTCCCGACCTGCGCCTCGCCAACTGGGCCGACGTCTAATCGGCGCGCGCGAAAAGTTCCATCATGGTGCTTGACTTGCGGCGAACTGCTGCCTAGCTACCCGGCTTCCGATCAATCGGACGCAGGCCGGTTCGCCGTGATGGCGTGCCGACCATTTGCTTTGAGATGGGGTCGCCGCCCAGCGGCCCTGTGGAGCGTGGGAGACTTATCTGTGGCACGTATCGCGGGCGTCAACATCCCGACCAACAAGCGCGTCGAGATTGCGCTCACCTATATCCATGGCATCGGCCGGACCAAGGCGCTCGGCATCGTCGAGAAGCTCGACCTGCCGCGTGACCGCCGCGTCCAGGACCTGACCGACGCCGAAGTGCTGCAGATCCGCGAGCTGATCGACCGCGAGATCACGGTCGAGGGCGACCTCCGCCGCCAGACGGCGATGAACATCAAGCGGCTGATGGACCTCGCCTGCTACCGTGGGCTCCGCCACCGCCGCGGCCTGCCGGTCCGTGGCCAGCGCACGCACACCAACGCGCGCACCCGCAAGGGCAAGCCCAAGCCGATCGCCGGCAAGAAGAAGTAAGGCGCACGCCCGCTTCTCCTCCCCCGACCGCTCTTACCTCAGGATAGTCCGATGGCCCGCGAACCCGCCCGCATCAAGCGCCGTGAGCGCAAGAACATCACCGCCGGCGTTGCCCACGCCAACGCCAGCTTCAACAACACGATGATCACCATCACCGATGCGCAGGGCAACGCTATCGCCTGGTCGTCGGCCGGCACGATGGGCTTCAAGGGCAGCCGCAAGTCGACGCCTTATGCCGCGCAGATGGCGGCCGAGGACGCGGGCAAGAAGGCCGCCGAGCACGGCGTCCGCACGCTCGAGGTCGAGGTCCGCGGTCCCGGCTCGGGCCGCGAGTCGGCGCTTCGCGCGCTGCAGGCGGTCGGCTTCAACATCACGGCGATCCGCGACGTGACGCCGATCCCGCACAACGGGGTCCGGCCGCCCAAGCGCCGCCGCGTCTGACGCGCCGCTCGCCCGCCGACCGTTCGGCGGGACCCCATTCCAAGAGGGCGCGTGACGACGCGCCTCTTAAGCCCCGAGGTGAAGCAGTGGCCGTAATCACGAAGAACTGGACCGATCTCAAGAAGCCGATCAAGCTCGAAACCCGCCCGTCCGGCGACCAGCGCCGCAAGAACAGCTTCGTCGCCGAACCGCTCGAGCGCGGCTTCGGCCTGACGCTCGGCAACGCGCTGCGCCGCGTGCTTCTGTCGTCGCTCCAGGGCGCGGCCGTCACCGCGATCAAGATGGACGGCGTCCTGCACGAGTTCAGCAGCCTTGCCGGCGTGCGCGAGGATGTGACCGACATCGTCCTCAATATCAAGCAGGTCGCGATCCGGATGCAGGGCGATACGGCGAAGCGCCTCACCCTGTCGGCGAGCGGCCCTGGCCCGGTCACCGCCGGCCAGATTGCCGTCACCGGCGACATGGAGGTGATGAACCCCGACCTCGTCATCTGCACGCTGGACGAAGGCGCGACGCTCAACATGGAGCTGACGGTCGAAGCCGGTAAGGGCTATGTCCCGGCGTCGATGAACCGTCCGGCCGACGCGCCGATCGGGCTGATCCCGGTCGACGCGCTCTATTCGCCGGTGCGGCAGGTGTCGTACAAGGTCGAGAACACCCGCGTCGGGCAGGAGCTCGATTACGACAAGCTGACGATCGCGGTCGAGACCGATGGCACCCTGACGCCCGACGACGCCCTCGCCTACGCCGCCAAGATTCTGCAGGACCAGCTGGCGTTGTTCGTCAACTTCGAGGAGCCGGCACAGGGCTATACGATCCCGCAGCACGTCGGCGCGATGCCGATCGGCCCGGTCGAGATCGACGACACCGCCGCGCTCAACCGCTACCTCTTGAAGAAGGTCGACGAGCTCGAGCTGTCGGTGCGCAGCGCCAACTGCCTGAAGAACGACAACATCATCTACATCGGCGACCTCGTCCAGAAGAGCGAGAGCGAGATGCTGCGGACGCCGAACTTCGGCCGCAAGTCGTTGAACGAAATCAAGGAAGTGCTGCAGTCGATGGGCCTTCACCTCGGGATGCAGATCCCCGGCTGGCCGCCGGAGAACATCGAGGAAATGGCGAAGAAGCTCGAGCAGGAATATTAATCCTCCCGTCCCGCTTGCGGGAGGGGCTGGGCGTGGGCGGTCGGGCCGCATACCTCCGTCGGGAGATTGATCGACCTCCCACCCCCGACCCCTCCCGCAAGCGGAAGGGGAGAGAAGGTGACCGGCATTCCCGCCGGCACCGGTCCCGGCGTACCTGACACGGCGCCGCTACGAACAGGAAGAAGACCCATGCGTCACGGCAATGCCCATCGGAAGCTCGGCCGCACCACGAGCCACCGCCTCGCCATGTTCAGGAACATGGCCGCGTCCCTCATCAAGCACGAGCAGATCACGACGACGCTGCCCAAGGCGCGCGAGATCCGCCCCTATGTCGAAAAGCTGGTGACGCTGGCCAAGCACGGCGGCCTGTCGAACCGCCGCCTCGCCCACGCGCGGCTGCAGGACGACGCGCAGCTGGTGAAGCTGTTCGAGACGCTCGCGCCCCGCTACGCCGACCGGCCGGGCGGCTACGTCCGCATCGTCAAGGCGGGTGTCCGCCGCTCCGACGCGACGCCGATGGCCGTCGTCGAGTTCGTCGACCGCGACACCAGCGCCAAGGGGCAGGACAGCGGCCCGGCCGAGAACAACATGGCGGCGTACGAGGAATAGGCCGGTGCCGCCGCGCGACCCGTTCCGGCCACGGGGCGTGTACCGCAACTGGCGCTCCATCGCGACGCGGTGGATGGACAACGACGTCTACGGCCACGTCAACAACACGGTCTTCTACAGCTGGTTCGACACGGCGGTGAATGCCTACCTGGTCGATGCCGGCGTGCTCGACCTGACCGCAGGGGGCGAGATCGCCCTCGTCGTCGAGACCGGCTGCCGCTACGCCCGCGCCATCGCCTTTCCCGAAACGGTGGAGGCGGGCATCCGCGTCACTCACGTCGGCACGTCGAGCGTCCGCTACGAGGTCGGCCTGTTCCCCGCCGGCGCGCAGGCGGCGGCGGCCGAAGGGTTCTTCGTCCACGTCCTCGTCGACCGGAACACCCGCCGGCCGACCCCGTTTCCCGACCCGTGGCGAACCGCGCTCAGGGCGATTGCCGCTTAGCGGCGCGGTTCATCGCTGGTACAATCACTTACGGGCATTGTGCCGGCCATGCGAATCGGAGGACGTGAGATGCGCAACGGGATGCGGACATTCGGCCGCGCAGCGCTGGCGCTGCTCGGCGCGACGGCGCTCGCGACGGCCCCGGCTGGCGCCGCGGGTTTCCGTGGCGGCGGCGGCTTCGGCGGCGGCTTTCACGGCGGCGGCTTCGGCGGCTACCATGGCGGGTTCGGCGGCTATCACGGCTACGGCGGGTTTGGCGGCTACCACGGCTATGGCGGGTATCGCGGCTACGGCGGCTTCGGCTACCGCGGCTATTACGGCTGCTGCTACGGCGGCTATTATGGCTATGGCTTCGGCGATGCC
>JAFARM010000143.1 GCA_019245455.1 Sphingomonadaceae bacterium
GCGGCGGCTTCGGCGGCGGCGGCGGCGGCGGCTTGGAAGGCGAGGAGGATCGAGCCGTGGCGTGCCTTGTGCGGGCGGGCGAGGGCGAAGACGTCGAGGCCAGGCCAGCCGCCGGGCGTCTCCGCCTCGCCGCGCAGATAGGCGGCGAGCGCGTCGCGGGCGGCGGCGATCTCGTCCGGCGTGCGGCCGACGACGTGCGCGCCGAGCAGCGCCGCCGACGCCTGCCCCAGCGCGCAGGCGCGCACGTCCTGGGCGAAGCGGGCGACGCTGCCGCCTTCGAGATCGACGTCGGCCGTCACCTTACTGCCGCACACCGGCGAGACGCGGACGACGCTCGCCTGAGGGCCGACGAGGCGGCCGGCGAGCGGGATCGCCGCGGCGAGGCGCAGGATCTGCGTGTTGTAGAGCGCGGCGGACATGAATGGAGATATAGGCGGCGGGGATGACAGGGACCAGCCGGGCCGGCGTCCCGACGTGAACTGCGCCGTAAAGACGGTGTCATTCCCGCGAAAGCGAGAACCCGTCTCCCGCCGCCCGCCGCACTGCGACCGGCCGCGTCGTCACTGGCGTAATGCGGAAGTTGGATCCCCGCTTTCGCGGGGATGACAAGGATGGAGAGGGGGAAGCGCCACTTCCTTCAACGCGCTCTATTCGCCTTCCCTGTCATTCCCGCGAAAGCGGGAACCCATCTCCCGCGGCCGGCCATGCCGCGTCGAGCCGCGTCGTCACCGGCGGGGTGCGGGAGATGGGTCCCCGCCTGCGAGATGACAAGTTCAGCAGAGGAAGCGCGACCGCTGGCGCGCTACTCCGCGTCGTTCGCGCCCGCGACGAACCGCCCGGCATAGCGCCGCGTGATGCGCTCGACCGGCATGACGACGAACACGTCGGTCGTGTTGAACTGCAGGTCGACATAGGCCCCGTCGCCGATCATCGCGCCGACGCGCAGATAGCCCTTGATCAGCGGCGGCAGCGCCTTGGCCGCGACGCGCTGGTCGTAGGCGGTCGCCGACAGCCGGTCCATCGGGACATAATGGTCGGCGAGCGCCCGCGCGCGCAGCTCGGGCGGGGCGAGGTGGTGGTGGTAGAGGTAGCTGAGTTCCGCCGCGTGCACCCGCGGGTCGGCCCCGTGCAGCGAGGCACACCCGAACATATGGCCGATGGCGTGCGTCTGCAAATAGCTGGCGATCCCGCGCCAAAGGAGGGTGATCGTCGTGTTGTTGCGGTATTCGGGCGCGACGCAGCTGCGGCCGAGCTCGAGCAGCTGGCCGCCCTCCGCCGACTGGGCGATCAGCGGCGACAAGTCGTACTCGCCGGCCGAGTAGAAGCCGTGGTTCATCGTCGCCACGACCTGGCGCAGCAGGCGGTAAGTGCCGACCACGTGCGGCCCTTCTCCGGGCAGGCCGTGGTCGATGACGAGCAGGTGGTCGCAGATGGCGTCGTAGCTGTCGACGTCCCGCCGCTGCGCGGTCATCGCGCGCGTCGGCGTCGCCCCCATCTCGTCGTAGAAGATCTGGTAGCGCAGCGCCTGCGCCGCGGCGACCTCGGCCTCGGTCGTCGCCAGCCGCACATCGAGCTGCCCCGCCCGGTGCAGGTGCGGCGCGCCTTCGAGCAGGTGGGCGGCAACCGCCGTCGCCTTCGCCGAGAATGCCATCGTTTCCCCGTCCGTCACGCCCAAGCTTCGCCGTCTAGCGTCGAATTGTGACAGTGTCGCGTTATTCGGTCACGGGGTCGTCATGGCGTGGCGGCACCGCCACCAACCCTCTGCGCAGCATATAGAGGTACAGGCCAATGCCGGCCACGGTGATCAGCGGCGTCAGCAGGTAGAACTCGGCATAGCCAACCCGCTCAATCAGCGCTCCCGCAGCCGTCCCCGTGACGAAGCGGCCAAGGATGGCGCGCGCCGACGACAGCAGGGCGAACTGTGTCGCGGTGAAGCGGAGGTCGCACAGGGCCGACAGATAGGCGACGATCGCAACGTCGCCGACGCTGCCCGAGAAGTTCTCGAACGCGATCGCCGCCGCCAGCCGCAGTTCGCCGACGGTCAAGTCGCCGCCCAGCCCAAACGGCAGGTGCGCGGGGGTGGCCGGGTTGCCGAACGCAGCCAGGGCGCTGAAGCTGAGGTTCGACACCGCGATCAGCACCAGCCCGACGAGCACGGCGCGCTTCATGCCGATCCGCGCATAGACGATCCCGCCGACGAACAGCCCGACGAGATAGCCGATCAGCCCGACGCCGATGTCGTAGGTCGCGATCTCCGTCTTGGTGTAGCCGAGATGGTTGAACAGGACGCGGAAGCTGAGTTGCGCGATCGTGTCGCCCATCTTGTGGATCATGATGAAGGCCAGGACGATCGCGGCGCCGTCGCGCCGCGCGAAGTCGGCGAGCGGGGCGATGACCGCCTCGCGCAGCGCGGCGAGGCCGCGGCGGACGACGACGACGTGCCGCGTCGGCTCGCCGACGAGCAAGCCCGCGACGAGCGCCGGCAGGGCGAAAAGCGTCGTGGCGAGATAGGCGGCGTCCCACCCGGCGCGCGCTGCCACGAACAGCGCCAGCGCCCCCGCCCCGGCCGAACCGCCGCGCCAGCCGTAACCCTGCATCCCCGACCCGGCGCCCAACTGTCGCGGCGACAGGCTTTCGATCCGCAGCGCGTCGATGACGATGTCGTAGGTCGCGCCTGAAAAGCCGACGGCGATCGCCGCCGCGACGGTGGCGCCGAGGTTGACGCGCGGGTCGGCCGCCCCCAGCCACGCGACCGAGGCCATGACCATGATCGCCGCGACCAGCAGCCACGCCCGACGCTGGCCGAGGAGGCGCGCCAGGACCGGCAGGCGCACCTTGTCGACGACCGGTGCCCAGATCGGCTTGAAGCTGTAGAGCAGCGTCGCCAGCGAGAAGGCCGTGACGGTCTTGATGTTGATCCCGCTCTCCGCGAGCCGCGTCTGCAGCGTCGCGCCGATCATGGCGTAGGGAAAGCCCGACGAAATGCCGAGCAGCAGCGCCGCCAGCGGCGCGCGCTCGAAGTACGGCCGGACGCCGGCGATCCAGCCGCGAGTCAAATTCTCACTCCGAAACCGCTGCTCATTTGTGTCCCCGCCCTTGCCGCGCCGGCACGCTAGCGGGCGACGGGCACGCGCGCAAAGCTCAGTCGCGATACGTCGCCACTGCGTCGCCGAGTGCGTCCTTCAGCGGCTCGAGGTGCGTCTCGAACTTGCGCCATTGGTCGAGGCCGTCGGTGAAGATCGGGCGGCGGACCTGCTCTCTGCACGGCGTGCGGACGCTGCGGGGGTTCTCGTGGAAAGTCAGGCACTTCGCCTCGAACGGCAGCCCGCAGTGGTCGAGGATGCGGCGGACCTGCCCGTCGAGATCGGCGACGACGTCTTCGTGGATCACGCGCAGCACGCGGCCGGGAAGCACGCGGTCCCAGTGGCGCATGACGTCGAGATAGGTGCGGTAGTAGCGGGCGATGGCGTCGATCGAGTAGGTGAACTCCTGCCCCTGCGCGAACAACTGCTTCAAGTTGCTGAAGCAGCACGCCATCGGCTCGCGCCGCGCGTCGATGATGACGGCATTCGGCAGGATCAGGTGGATGAGGGCGATGTGGCGGAAGTTGTTCGGCATCTTGTCGACGAAGCGCGGCTTGTCCGAGCGGTAGGCGGCAGTGTCGGCGAGGTACTGCGCCCCGAGTGCGGCGGCGTCCGCCGCCGTCAGGTCGGCGAGCGTCGCCGGATAGCGGCCGCCGTCGCCCTGCAGTTTCAGCGCGATGCGCTGGATGTCGGCGAGTTCCTGCGTGCCCTCGACGGCGGAATGCGAAGCCAGGATCTGCTCGATCAGCGTCGATCCCGAGCGCGGCAGGCCGACGACGAAGATCGGATCGCGCCGTGGTTCCCCCCAGCCGCGGCGGCGGTCGAAGAAGGCCGGCGTGCAGAGCGAAACGTGCGCCGCCGTGAGTTTTTCCGTGACCTCCGGCCGGATGCGGCTGGTCACGGCGCGCCGATGGTTGCCCTCCGCGTAGTGCGCCCACGCCGCGTCGGCGTCGCCGCGGTCCTCGAACGCCTTGCCGAGCGCGAAGTGGAGGTGGACGCGGTCGTCGCCGGCGGTATCCGCCACCGCCGCCGTCATCCGCTCGATCGCCGCGTCGTCGAAGCGGTAGGTCTTGAGGTTGGCGAGGCTCCACCACGCATCGCCGAAGCCCGGCCGCAGGTCGGCGGCGGCGCGGTAGGCGACGACCGCCTCGTCCGTCCGCCCGACCGTCTTCAGCGCGTGGCCGAGCCACAGCTGCACGTCGCTCCGTCCGGGATCGTCGGCGGCGAGGCCGCGGTACAGCGCGATCGCCGCCTCGCTGTCGCCGACGCCGACCGCCGCCGTCGCCGCCATCTGCCGGTACGCGGCGCTTCCCGGATCGACCGCGCGCAGCCGTTCGATCTCGGCCGCCGCAGCGCCGTACTTGTGGCGCAGGATCAGGCACTGGGCATAGTCGGCGCGCGCCGCGTGATGGTCCGGCAGCAGCGCGACGACGGCGGCGAGCAGCACCTCGGCGTCGTCGAGCACGTCGCGCGCCATGCCGATCTTGGCCAGCAGGCGCATCGCCTCGGGATCGTCGCCGTGGCGCTGCAGCACGCCGCGGACGATCGCCTCGGCCGGCACCAGGTCGCCGTCGGCGAACAGGCCGGTCGCCGTCACCACCTCCGGCCGCAGCGCGGCGAGCGCGGCGACGTGCGCCTCGGCGGTCGCGGCATTGGCGGCGTCGCCGGTCATCCGGTACAGGCCGGCGAGCATCCGCCACGCCATCGGCAGCGCCGGGTTGCGGTTGACGGCGCGGAGCAGCGCGTCGATCGCCGCCGGCGCATTCTTGCGGACGACGTGCGCCAGCCCGCGCTCCTGCCACATCAGGCTGAAGTCGGGATGCGCCGCGGCCAGCGCGTCGAGCGTCGCCAGCGCGTCCGCCGTCCGCCCCGCCAGCCGCTCGCTCGCCGCCTTGAGGAGGAGGAGGTCGCGGTTCTCCGGCACGTGCGCCAGCCGCGCCGTCGCTCCGGCGATGACCGCGGCGTGGTCGCCCGCCGCCTGCGCCCGGCGCAGCGCGACGACGACCGCCTGCGTGTCGGGCGCGGCAGGCAGGTCGTGGATCGGGTCGGTCGCCATGCCTCGCCTGCGCAGCGGAGCGCACCCGCGCGCCCCGCCGCCTCCTTAGCGCATCGCCGCGCTAGAAGTCATAGCCGGCGCGGATGCCGAACACGCGCGGCCGGATCGGGATTTCCTCGCGGATGAACTCGGCCGACGTGGTGAAGGTCGACGCGTGGCTGTTGTTGAGGTTGGTGACATACGCCTGCGCGTTCCACCCGGCGCGCGCCGAAACGCCGATCGACGCGTCAATCGTGCCATAGCCGGGCTGGCGGTAGCGGAGGAAGGTCGTCGTCGGCAGGATCACGCCCTCGCCCGACAGATAGGTCGCCGGCTGGTTGTACTGCGCGCTGATGTACTGGCCGCCGATCTGGGCGAAGGGGCGATAGTCGCCGATCTCCCAGTCGTAGCGGACGCGCGCCGTGCCTTCGAAGTGCGGCGAGAAGGCGGAGACCGAGCCGGCGATGCCGAACGGGTTCTGGAACGGCGCGCCGCGCACCTCGGTGATGCACTGGCCGAAGGTCGGCGAGGCCGGGATGTTGCTGCGCAGGCACGGCGAGTTGGTCTGCCGGTTGTCGTTGTACGTCGCCGTGCCGGTGAAGGTCAGCCCGCGCACCGGCCGCGCCGTCACCTGCACCTCCGCCCCCTTGATGTTGTAGTCGGGGCCGTTGACGCCGAACGTCGTGTTGCCGAGCTGCGTCGGGTTGTAGAACAGGAACTGAACGTTCTGCCAGTCCATGTTGTACAGGGTGACGTTGAGCTGCAGCTTCTTGTCGAACAGCGAAGTCTTGAGCCCGATCTCGTAATTGTTGAGGCTGTCGGGGGCATAGCTGTTCGGTGTCAGATACTGCGGATTGCCGTTGGCGTCGCGCGCCACCGCGCGCTGCGACCGGCTGAAGCCGCCGGGGCGGAACCCCTGCGAGAAGGTGAAGTAGGCGAGCGTCGTCGGCGTCACCTTCCAGTTGACCGAGGCGCGGCTGCGGAAGCCCTGGTAGGTGACATGGTCGTTGTGCGGCCCGATGTCGAAGGTGCCGCCGAGCGGCCCGCACTGGCCATTGGGCACGTTCAGACAGGCGACGCCGGTCGAGTACTGCGCCCCGACCTCATACTCGCGGTAGTTGTAGTAGCGCGTGCCGCCCGTGATCGTCAGCACGTTGGGGATGATGTCGACGTCGACCGAGCCGAAGGCGGCGAACTGGGTATAGCCGCGCTTGACGTCCTCGCCGAAGCCGGTGTTGTCGTCGCGCGTGCCGGGTTCGTTGACATCGGCCCCGGCGATCGTCCGCGTGTTGGCGACGCACGGCTGCCCGCCGGCGAGCGCGGTGGCGAGGTTGGCCGGGTTGCACGACGGGATCGTCTTATATTCGAAGTTCATGATGTCGTAGACGCGGAAGATTTCCTGGAACACGCCGCCGATCGCGCGGATGCGCCACGTCGACGGCGTGCTCAGCCGCACCTCGTTCGTCACGTGGATGTTGCGGACGCGGTCGTGCCAGTAGGTCGCCGGCGAGAAGCAGACCGCCGGGCCGCGGCCGAAGCCGGTGGTGCCGCCGGTGCACTGGTAGTACTGGCCGTAGGCGGTGCGCGAATAGTTGGTGTAGTCGACCTGGTTGTCGATGTGGCGGTCGAGATAGCTGCCGGTGTAGACCGCCGACAGCGGCCCGATCTTGCCGTGGACGGTCCACGACGTCGCCGAGAAGCGGTCGTGGTCGAAGCTGGGCACGAACGACGTCACCTGCAGCGGCTGCAGCGGCTGGAAATCGGAGCCGATCGGATATTGCGCCGACAGGCCGCCGACATCCAGCTGCTGGTACGTCTCGCTGATCAGCACGTCCCAGTTGGGCGCGATATCCCACAGGGCGGAAACGCGGCCGCCGCGATAGTCGACCGGGTTGAAGTCGTTGTGGGCGATGGCGCCGTTGTTGATCTGGTGCTGATCGGCGAAGGTGCAGAAGCCGGGCGAGGTCGGCGCCTGCGGCTGGCCGTTCGGGCACAGCCCGTTCGCCAGCGGGCGGATGTTCAGGTAATAATTGCCGAGATCGGCGTTCGACCGGGTGAAGGTCGAATAGACGTTGTCGATATAGCCGCCGCGGTGTTCGTTGTAGAAGGTCGCGCGGATCGCGAGCTTGTCCTTCAGGATCGGGACGTTGAGCGTCAGTTCCTCGCGGTTGTTCGACGAACCGCCTGACGTGCCGCCGTACAGCGCCTCGGCATGGCCGCCGAAGGCGCTGAGGTTCGGCTTGTTGGTGATGTAGCGCACCGCCCCCGCCTCGGCACCGCCGCCGAACAGCGTGCCCTGCGGCCCCTCGAGCACCTCAATGCGTTCGAGGTCGACGGCCAGGATGTCGATGTTGCGCGCCGGGAACTGCAGCGACTGGTCGTCGAGGTAGATGGCGACGTTGGGGAAGTTGCCGATCGTCGCCGACGACTGGCCGCCGGCGAAGCCCGCGCTCAATCCGCGGATGAAGATCGACCCCTGGCCCGGGCCGTTGTTGCCGAAGGTGATGTTGGGCACGTACTTGACGAGATCGTCGAAGGTCGTGACCTGGAGCTGCTTCAGCGTCTCGCCGGTGAACGCCTGGATGGTCAGCGGCACGTTCTGGATGTTCTCGCTGCGGCGCTGGGCGGTGACGGTGATCTCGCCGATGCCGGTGTCGGCCCCGCCCGCGCTCTCGGCGGCGGCGGGTTCGGGCGCGGCGGCGGCGAGGGCGGGGCCGCAGACGAGCGCCGCGGCGGCGCACGAGATCAGATAGGCGGCTTTCATGGTCGCATCCCCCGATGGCTCCTGGCGACGGGTTACGGGCGGACGGGCGGACGGGGCCAAGTCTTTGCCCCAATGCCGGGCATAGGCGCGGCCTATGGCGACGGCGCGCCGCTGTCACACGGCGGTCACGGTCGTTGTTAACGAAGCGTAAGCGCCTGCAGCATCGGCAGAAAGTCGGCGAAGGCGGCTGCCGGGGGGCCGTCGGCCTTCCCCGCGTCGTCGTAGCGGCGCAGGCGGATCGCCGCCGCCGCGTCGGGCAGGCGGGCGAAGGCAGCGGCGGCGGTGGCGTCGAACGCCCCGCCCTGCCGCACCAGCGACCGCTGCGACTCGGCACTGAGCGCGGCCGCGTACGCCAGATCGACCGCGCATAGCCAGCGCTTGGCCGCGACGTGGAGCGCGACCGGCCGCCACACCGACGCGCCGAAGCACCGTGCCAGCGCCCGCGCGCCGACCGCCTCGTGCGCGCCCCCGCCGTCGCTGCCGCCGTGGCCGGCGATCAGGTGGCCGAGGTCGTGGAGCAGCGCCGCGGCGATCATCGCCGGCGGCTCGCCGGCGTCGCGCGCCAGCGTCGCGCACTGGACGGCGTGCTCGGCCTGGCTGACGCCTTCGCCATAGGTCTCGTGCCCGCGCGCGGCGAACAGCGCGGCGATGCCGGCGAGCGTCACGCCGCCCCGCGGACCTCGGCGACGACCCCCTTCAACGCTCGCATCATCGCGCTCCGCCGCCGTTCGTGCTGGCACAGCAGGAACCCGTGGAGGGCATAGGTCAAGGCCCCGGTGTCGAGCGGGCGATAGGCGATGCGCGGGTCGGGCGGACATTCGGACGAATAGAAGACGCTGATGCCGACGCCGCGCGCGATCGCCTCGCGGATCGTCTCGCGGCCTTGGATCTCGAGGATCGCGCCGGGCGTGACGCGCGCGTCGGCGAGCGCGCGCTCGGTGAAGGCGCGCGTCTTCGACGTCGGCTCGCGCAGCAGCAGGACCTCGCCCGCCAGTGCGGCGACCGGCACGGCGTTGTCGGCCGCGAGCGGGTGCGCCGCCGGCAGGGCGCAGGCGAGCCGATCGCTGAACGCGGGGTCGTAGCTGAAGCCGGTGTCGCCCGGCGGGTCGCTGGCGAGCGCGGCGTCGATCTCCGCCTCGGCCAGCCAGCGCATGACCTCGGCGGCGTTGCCCATCCGCACCTGGACCGCGGTCAGCGGGTGGCGGCGGTGGAACAGGTCGACCACCTGCGCCGCATAATAAGGCGAGTCGGAGCCGAGGCGGAGCATCCCCGCCGCTTCCGTCGATTCGCCGAGCATGGCGTCGATGTCCGAGGCGGCGGCGAACAGGCGTTGGGTCAGCGCAAACAGGTCCCGCCCCGCCGCCGACAGCTGCAGCGGCGACCGCCGCCCTTCGAACAGCGACACGCCGTGACGCGCCTCGAGCGCCTTCAGCTGCTGCGACAGCGTCGGCTGCGAGACGTTGAGCCGCCGCGCCGCGCGCGACACGCCGCGCTCGACGGCGATGGCGTGGAAGGCACGCAGATGCTGATAGCTGGCGGGCACGAGGATCAACTTAGACCGGCTGCGTGACGGCCCTGTGACCGATAGGCGCGGCCTATGCCGGCCATTCGCGCACCTGCCCTTGCGCCGCCGCCGCCGCCCGCGTCAGGAAGGCTGCGGGGCGGATGCGGGGGCGGCGTGGAGGAATACGATCTGGCGGTCGTCGGCGCGGGCATCGTCGGCCTGGCGCACGCGCTCGCCGCGCGCCGGCTCGGCTGGCGGACGGTCGTCGTCGACCGCGACGCGCAGGCCAACGGCGCGTCGGTCCGCAACTTCGGCTTCGTCACCGTCACGGGGCAGGAGGCGGGAACCGTCTGGGCGCGGGCGAAGCGGTCGCGCGACGTCTGGGCCGAGGTCGCCGGGCCGGCGGGGATCGCGATCCACCAGACCGGCCTGACGCTCGTCGCGCGGCGGGCGGAGGCGGCCGACGTGCTGCACGCCTTCCTCGCCACCGACATGGGGGCCGAGTGCCGCTGGCTCGACCGCGCTGCCGCCGCCGCGCACCTGTCGCCGCTCGCCCCCGCCGCGCTCGAAGGCGCGCTGGTCAGCCCGCACGAGCTGCGCGTCGAATCGCGCGACGCGGTGCCGGCCCTCGCCCGCTGGCTGGCGGCGCAGGGCGTTGCCTTCCGCTACAACACCGCCGTCCGCGGCGTCGAGCCGGGGCGGCTGGACACCACGGACGGGCCGGTCCGCGCGCGGCACATCGTCATCGCCCCCGGCGACGATCTGGCGACGCTGTATCCCGAAGCGATGACCGGCGTCACGCGGTGCAAGCTGCAGATGCTGCGCCTTGCCGACCCCGGCTGCCGCCTGCCGGCGACGCTGATGACCGACCTCAGCCTCGTCCGCTATCTCGGTTACGCCGCGCTGCCGCAGGCGGCGGCACTGCGCGCGCGGCTCGAGGCCGAACAGCCGGCCCATCTCGCCCACGGCATCCACCTGATCGTCGCGCAGGGGGCGGACGGCAGCCTGATCGTCGGCGACAGTCACCACTACGCCGCCACGCCGGACCCGTTCGCGTCCGCCGCCGTCGAGGCGCTGATCCTGGACGAGTTCGCGCACCTTTTCGGCCGCGTGCCGCCGGTCGTCGAGCGGTGGACGGGGACCTATGCGTCGGCCGCCGGGCACAGCCGGGTCATGGCCCCGGCCGACGGCGTGCGGCTGGTCGTCGTCACCAGCGGCACGGGGGCGTCGACCGCCTTCGCACTCGCCGAGGAGGTGGTCGGCGACCTGGCGGGGGTGACAATCGGGGAGGCGGCATGATCCGGGCGGTGGTGTTCGACTGGGCGGGAACGATGATCGACTTCGGCAGCCGCGCGCCGGTGGTGGCGCTGCTGCGGCTGTTCAAGGCCAACGGCTTGCCGATCACCGAGGCAGAGGCGCGGGCCGACATGGGCCGGGCCAAGCGCGATCATATCGCCGCCCTGCTCGCCGCCCCGCGCATCGCCGCGGCGTGGCAAGCGGCGCACGGGTCCGCCCCGACGGCGGCCGACGGCGACCGGCTGCACGACGCCATCCTGCCCGAGATGCAGGCGGCGGCGCGGGACTGCGCGACGCTGATCCCGGGTGCCGCCGACCTCGTCCGCCGGCTGCGCGCACAGGGCGTCGGCATCGGCTCGTCGACCGGCTATACGCGGGCGATGATGGCCGACATCCTGCCCGCGGCCGCGGCGCAGGGCTACGCTCCCGACGTCGTCGTCTGCGCCGGCGACACGCGCGAGGGGCGGCCGTCGCCGCTGATGCTGTGGCGGAACCTGGTCGAGCTCGGCGCGTGGCCGGCGTCGGCGTGCGTCAAGGTCGACGACGCCGCCGTCGGCATCGCCGAAGGGCGCGGCGGGGGCACGTGGACGGTCGGCGTGACGGCGTCGGGCAACGGCGTCGGCCTGGCCGAGGACGCGCTCGCCGCCCTGCCCCCGGCCGAGCGCAGCGCGCGCATCGCCGCCGCCGGCGCGCCGCTGCTCGAGGCCGGCGCGCACTATCTGGTCGAGACGGTCGCCGCGCTCGATCCGGTGCTCGCCGAAATCGCCGCGCGCATCGCCGCCGGCGACCGGCCGGGGTGACGGACAGCCGCGTCACGGCGTGGCTGCGCCGCGCGCCGCCGGCGGCGTTCGCGCTGTACGGCGGTACGGCGGCGTTCGCGACCTATTTCGCCATGTACGCCTACCGGAAGCCGTTCGCGGCGGCGGCGTACGACCATGTCGCCGGCTGGCCGTTCGCGCTGCCGTTCAAGGTCGCGCTGGTCATCGCCCAGGTCGCCGGCTACGCGCTGGCCAAGGCGATCGGCATCAAGGTCGTGTCGGAACTGGCCCCGTCGCGGCGGGCGGGGGCGATCGTCCTGCTGATCGCGCTGAGCGAGGTCGCGCTCGTCGTCTTTGCGCTCGCGCCAGCCGGCGTTGGCGTCGCCGCGCTGTTCGCCAATGGCCTGGCGCTCGGCATGATCTGGGGGCTGGTGTTCGGCTTCCTCGAGGGGCGGCGGCTGACCGAGGTGCTCGGCGCGATCCTGTGCGCGAGCTTCATCGTCAGCTCGGGCGCGGTCAAGGCGGCCGGCGCGGCGCTGCTCCTCGGCGGCTGGGCGGGCGAGCGGTGGATGCCGGCCGCCACCGGCGCGCTGTTCGCGCCGCTGCTCGTCGCCGCCGTCGCCGCGCTGGCGCAGCTGCCGCCGCCCGATGCCGCCGACGAGGCGGCGCGGACGGTGCGCGTGCCGATGGACGCCGCCGCCCGCGCGCGCTTCTTCCGCGCCTATGCCGGCGGCCTCGTGCCGCTAATCCTGTGTTATGTCCTGCTGTCCGCGTTCCGCGACTTCCGCGACAATTTCGCCGCCGAGATCTGGCGCGAACTCGGCTTCGCGGGCGAGGCGGCGATCTTCGCCTGGTCGGAGCTGCCGGTCGCGGCGATCGTGCTGGCGGCGATGGCGACATTGGTCCGGGTGCGCGACAACGCCCGCGCGCTGTTCTGGAACCTGGCCATGGTCGCGGCCGGGCTGGTCGTCATGGCGGCGGCGACGTCGGCGTTCCATGCCGGCGCGATGGGGCCTTTGGCGTGGATGGTGACGGTGGGGGCCGGGCTGTACCTCGCCTATGTCCCGTTCAATGCCTTGCTGTTCGACCGGCTGATCGCCGCCAGCGGCGCGGCGGGGACGGCGGGGTTCCTGATCTACGTCGCCGACACCGCGGGCTATGGCGGCAGCGTCGCCCTGCTGCTGCTGCGCAGCTTCGCGCATCTCGACCTGCGCTTCGCCGCGCTGCTTGGGCGTGTCGCCTATCTGACCGCGGCGGTCGGGCTGGCCGCGGTCGCGGTCGCCGCGGTGGCGCTGCGCCGCCGCCTGCGGGCGCGATAAGGCCGGTTGCCGTCGACGGGCGGAGCGACGATCATCGCGCCGCAGGAAACCGGGAGGGCGCGTGACCGTCGAGACCAGGCCGCGGCTGTCCGCGGCGCGCATCGTGTCGATGAATATCGGCTTCCTGGGGCTGCAGTTCAGCTTCGGCCTGCAGCAGAGCAATATCGGGCCGATCTACCGCTACCTTGGGGCCGACGAGGCGACGCTGCCGCTGCTGTGGCTCGCCGGCCCGATCACCGGCCTTCTCGTCCAGCCGCTGATCGGCGCGCTGAGCGACCGCACGGTGTCGCGGCTGGGGCGGCGGACGCCGTATTTCCTGATCGGAGCGATCCTGTGCAGCGCCAGCCTGTTCGCCATGCCGTACAGCCGCGCGCTGTGGGTGGCGGCGTCGCTGCTGTGGATCCTCGATGCCGCCAACAACATCACGCAGGAACCCTATCGCGCCTATGTCAGCGACCGGCTGGTGCCGGCGCAGCGGCCGTTCGGCTTCCTGACGCAGGCGGCCTTCACCGGCCTGGCGCAGACGCTGTCGTACCTCGCCCCGTCGCTGCTCGTCTGGGCGGGGATGAACGCCGACGCGGTCGATGCCAACGGCATCCCGCAGGTGACGCGCATCGCCTTCCTAGCGGGATCGGCGATTTCGCTGACGACGATCCTGTGGTCGGTCGCGACGGTCCCCGAGCTGCCGCCGACGCCGGCCGAGCGCGCGGCGATGGCGGCCGAGCCGCTGTCGGCGCGCCAGGCGTGGCGCGACTTCGCCGCCGCCGTCGCCGCCATGCCGTCGCCGATGCGGCGGCTGGCGCTCGCCATGCTGTGCCAGTGGTATGCGATGTTCGCGTACTGGCAGTTCATCGCGCTCGCCGTCGCACGGTCGCTGTTCCACACCGCCGACCCGGCGACGCCGGCGTTCCGCGGCGCGGTGCTCGTTGCCGGGCAGATCGGCGGCGTCTACAACGCCGTCGCCTTCGTCGCCGCCTTCATGATGGTGCCGCTGGCGCGGCGCTTCGGCGCCAAGGCGTGCCACGCCGCGTGCCTGGTCGCCGCCGGCGCGGCGATGCTCGCCATTCCCGCCTGCCGCAGCGAGGCGACCCTCCTGCTGCCGATGGTCGGCGTCGGGCTCGGCTGGGCTAGCCTGATGGGCAACCCGTACATCATGCTCGCCGACGCCATCCCGCCGGCGCGGACGGGCATCTACATGGGCATCTTCAATATGTTCATCGTCGTGCCGATGCTGATCGAAAGCCTGACGATGCCGCTTCTCTACCCGTTGCTCGGCAGCGATCCGCGCGCCGTCGTCGCGCTCGCCGGCGGTCTCATGCTGGCCGCGGCGGCGGCGACGCTCCGGGTGCGGGGCTGAACGGCGAGGCACCCCAAGCGGTGACGACGTGGGGCACGCCGGCGATGACAGCCTGACCCGTCGATCCCGCGTTATCGCTGTCCAGCGCGCCTGACGCTTCCTACTGCGCGGCGCGCGGCGCTCGCTCCGGCCGTCCGTCGGCGGCCACGCCGCCCTCGCCGCGCGCCTGCCGCCGCGCGACCTCGGCGGCGGTCTGCGGCTTGACGAACACCGCCGTCACCTCCGGATGGTCGGCGCGGATGCGGTCCTCGAGCGCAACGACCGCCTCTTCGATCCTCGGCGCGGTCAGCGCGTCGGCGAACTCGACCGACAGGTTCGCCACCACCTGGTCGGGGGCGAGCTGCACCGTCGCCACGGCGTTGACCGCGTCGATGCCGTCGACCGCGCCGCCAATGGCGCAGATCGCTTGCGTCAGCGCCGGATCGGCCCGCTCCCCGATCAGCAGCGCCTTCGATTCGCGGGCGAGGATCAGCGCGACGGCGGCGAGGATGGCGGCGATGAGGACGCTCGCCGCCCCGTCCCATCGCGTATCGCCGGTGGCGAGCGCCAGCGCCGTCCCCGCCGCCGCCACCGCGAGCCCGGCGAGCGCCGCCGAATCCTCGAACACGACCATGAACGTCGGCGGGTCCTTCGACTGGCGGAAAGCGTCCCAGAAGCCGCGGCCGCCGGCCTGGGCGCGGAACTCGCGGACGCCGACGATCCACGAGATACCCTCGAACACCGCCGATACACCCAGCACGATGAAGACGGTCTTGGGCGATTCGATCGGCTTGGGATGCGCGAGGTGCTGCCACCCCTCGTACGCCGAGACGCCGGCACCGAGGGCGAAGATCAGCAGCGCGACGACGAAGCTCCAGAAGTACAGCTCACGGCCATAGCCGAGCGGGTGGGTCGCGTCCGGCGGCCGCTTGGCGCGGTGCTGGCCGTAGAGCAGCAGCACCTCGTTGGTCGTGTCGACTAGGCTGTGGACGCCCTCCGACAGCATCGCCGCCGACCCCGACACCGCGGCGGCGAAGAACTTGACCGCGGCGATGGCGAGGTTGCCCGCCAGCGCCACCCAGACGACGACCTGCGATCCCGACTTCTCCGCCATGGCGGCTCAGACGCGCGAGGCGGCGCTTCGGTCGCGCGGCTGCGGCAATCGTTGTCCGATCAGGCGGTCCAGTGGATATCGATCGGCAGCTCGGTCCCGGCGAGCAGGCGCGCGATCGGCGTCCCCGCCTTGGTGCCCTCCTCGACCGCCGCTTCGATCACGTCGCGCGCCTCGGCTCCTTGGGCGGCGACGAGGACCGTCCGCGCCGCCATCAGCGTCGCGCGGGTCAGCGTCACCCTGCCGCCATCCGCAGTTCCCACGCCGATCGCCTTCGCCGGCGCGGTCATCGCCGCGTCGAGGTCGGGGCTGGCGACGAGCGACCCCGTGCTGCCGTCGCCCTCGACGATCAGCCAGGCGAGGTCGAGCGGCCACTTCATCGCGCCCAGCCGCTCGTCGGCGGCAAGGCCGGCGGCACGGTGGCCTGCCTTGATGTCGCCGACCAGCGGAATGACGCGCGCGCCGATCGGCAGGAAGGTCTTCGCCAGCAGACCGACGACCGATGCGGGATCGGTCGGCGCCACCAGCCGGTCGTCGGTCGGCAGGATCGTCACCCGCTTCCAGGCGAGCTTGGCCTTGGCCAGCCGCGCGTAGACCGGTGCCGCCGCCGCCCCGCCGGGCAGCGCGACCAGCGCCTCGCCACGCGCGTCGAGCGCGGAATCGAGGATGAACTCGATGTCGGACGCGATCGCATCGGCCGCCTCGTCGGCCTCGTCATACTCCCACCATTCGGCTTCGATCATCGGCGCTTTCCTGTCACGGCCGCGCCGCTATCGGCGGTCGGGCGGCGGCTGGCAACCGTCGGGATCACTGCGGCCGCGCCACTGGCGGCACGCGGGGGAAGGCGATCCGCGTCGTCAGCCCGCGCGGGTGCCAGTCGCGCTCGATCCGCCCCTGGAGCTGGCGGATGACGACGGCGTCGGTCATGCCCAGGCCATAGCGCGGCACCGCCCGACGGGGGACCGGCCCGCCGCGCTCGATCATGTCAACGACGGTCTTCTCCCCGTCCGCCTGCCAGCGGATCGTCACGCGCCCCGCCGCCGTCGACAGCGCGCCGTGATCGACGGCATTGGTCAGCACCTCGTGCAGCGCCAGGATCAACGGCTGGACGTGCGCCGCCGCCACGGTCAACGCCGGCCCCTCGGCGGTCACGGGACTGCCGAAGCCCGCGGCGACCGCGGCGATGACGCGATCGATCGCCACGTCGCGCCATTCGGCGTCGGACAGGACGACGTGCGCCTGGGCCAGCGCATCGACGCGGCCCTGCACCGCGCGCGAATAGCGGTCGGGATCGTCGGCGCGCGACAGGCGGACGATGCCCTGGACGAGCGCCAGCGCGTTCTTCGCGCGATGATCGACCTCGCGCAGCAGCAGGTGCTCGCGCGCCGCCAGCCCGCGGGCGCGGCGCTCCCCGGTGACGTCGAGCTGCGAGGCGAAGAAATACTGGATCGCGCCGTCGTCGCCGATGATCGGGCTGAGCATCAGCTGGTTCCAGAAGGACGAGCCGTCGCGGCGATAGTTGAGCAGCTCGATCGTCAGGTCGCGGCAGTCGGCGATGGCCGCGCGAATGGCGTCGACGGCTTCGGGATCGGTGTCCGGACCCTGGAGAAAGCGGCAGTTGCGACCGATGACCTCGTCGGCCGCGTACCCTGTCTTGTCGAGAAACGCCTGGTTGGCAAAGACGATCGGGCAGTCGGCGCGGCGCGGGTCGGCGACCACCATCGGCATCCGCGTCCGCTGCACCGCGACCGCGGCGAGCGAGCGAAGATCGACGGCGGCCTCGGGCAGCAGGGCGGCCGGGCGGGCGTCGGGCACGGGGCGGCGGAGCGGGGTCGAAGTCATGGCAATCCGGGGCTTACCCGGACACAACGCTGCGGCCGTCGCTCGGGTGCATCGGTCGCGCGCGCGATCGACAGTCCCTCAGCCGAGCGCGCGGTATCGCGCCTCCGCTGCCGCCATATAGTCGCGCGTGATCGGCAGGGTGTCGCGCCGCCGCGTCAGCTGCACCTGAACGTTCATGTGGCCGTCGTTGCGGAAGGCCGCCGCGGCGGCCGACAAATAGAACTGCCACATCCGGAAGAAGCGGGCGTCGTACAGCGCGGTGATCGGCGCCTCGGCGGCAACCGTGCGGCGGTACCACTCCTCCAGCGTCAGCGCATAGTGGAGGCGAAGCACCTCGATATCGGTGATCCACAGCCACGCGCGTTCGACGGCCGGGGCGATCTGCGAAAGCGCCGGGGCATAGCCGCCGGGAAAGATGTACTTCGCCGTCCACGGATCGGTCGCACCGGGCCCGTCGGCGCGGGCGATCGTGTGGATCAGGGCGACGCCGTCGGCGGCGAGCAGGCGATGCACCGTGTCGAAGAAGGTGCGGTAGTGCGGCAGACCGACGTGCTCGAACATCCCGACCGAGACGATCCGATCGAAGGTTCCGGTGACGGCACGATAGTCGATCAGCTCGAAGCGGACGTGGTCGCTCACGCCCGCGTCGGCGGCGCGCTGCCTGGCGACCTTCAACTGCTCCTCCGACAGGGTGACGCCGGTGACGTCGACGCCGGCGACGCGGTGCAGGTACAGCGCCATCCCGCCCCAGCCGCAGCCGATATCGAGCACACGCTGCCCCGGCTTCAGGTCGAGCTTGGCGGCAATATGCGCCTTCTTGTTGAGCTGCGCCGTTTCCAGGCTGTCGTCGGCGTGCTCGAAATAGGCGCACGAATATTGCCGGTCGACATCGAGGAACAGGTCGTACAGCCGGTCGGACAGGTCATAGTGGTGGGCGACATTGCGCTTGGATCGCCGCGCGAAGTTGAGCTGATCGATCCACGCGGCGATGCGCGCCTGCCGCCACAGGGCGAAGCGGACGGGATTGTCGCGTTCCCAGCGCAGGTTCCAGGTGATCAGGTGCACAAGGTCGAAGATCGTGCCCTGCTCGACCGTCAACCGTCCGTCCATATACGCTTCGCCAGCACCGAGCGCGGGATTGAGCGCGATCGCCCGCGCCGTCCGCGCGTCCGCCAGCCGGATCGTCACCGCTGCCAGCGTCGGCGACGGCCGGCCGAAGCGGCGCGGCACGCCGGCCGGGTCGATGACCGTCAGCTCGCCGTCGCGGACGATGCGGTTGAACAGACGGTTGAAGAGGAGCATCGGCGCGGGATCGCCTTCAGGGTTGGAACGCCTGCCTCTGTATGGCCTGGCGCACGTCGCGCAAGGCCGCGCTACATCCCGCGCATCAGCCGGCTGTAGCCGTCGGCGACGACCGCGTGGCAGTGACGCGCCAGCGCCTTGCGATCAGCGAAGTCGCCCCGGCGGACGGGCGGGTGGAAGATCAGCTCCGCACGGACCTTGCCCAGCGACATGAAGGCGAACAGGTGGGGCATCAGCGCCGTATCGCCGATCCAGGCGATGTCGGGCAGGCGCTCGCGGGTGATCGGCATCCCGTTCAGCCGGGTGTAGGCGATCGTCACCGGTTGGATGACGAAGTCGGTCGTCGCGTCCTCGTCCGACTCGATGGCGGCGAACAGCGACGACTTGAACGGCAGCACGGCGATGCCGTCGCTGTTGGTGCCTTCGGGAAACAGGATGACGTTCTCGCCCGCCGCCAGCCGCCCGGCGATGGCGTTCTTCACCTCACCCGTCGCCTGGCGTCGCTCGCGTTCGACATAGACGGTGCGCGCCAGCGTCGACAGGAAGCCGACCGGCCCCCAGCCGGCGACCTCCGCCTTGGCGACGAAGGCGGCCAGCAGCTGGGACCCCAGCACCGGGATATCCGCCCAGCTCAGGTGGTTGGCGACGAACAGGACACCCCCCTGCCGCGCCGCGCGGCCGTGGGCGACGACGTGGATGCCAAGGCTGCGGGAAAGCGCGCGATGGAACAGCCACGGCAGATGCGGCCGACTGCGCCGCGAGAAGCGCCGCAGGGCAAGCTCGACCGGAACCAGGACCGCAGCGGCAACCCCCGTCCCGGCGATCGTCCGCGTCCGGCCAAAGCCCCGCCCGCGCATCGGTCGCAGGCGCGCCGCCCGCGCCATCAGTCGCCGTCCGGCCGCACCGGCCGGCCGTACAGCTCCATGCGGTGATCGACCAGCCGGAAGCCGAGCCGTTCGGCGATGCGGCGCTGCAGCTCCTCGATCTCGGCGTCGTGGAACTCGATGACGCGACCACTCTCGATATCGATCAGATGATCGTGGTGGTCCTCGCCCGCGGCCTCGTAGCGCGACCGCTGGCCGTTGAACTCGTGGCGCTCCAGGATGCGCGCTTCCTCGAACAGGCGGACGGTCCGGTACACCGTGGCGATCGAGATGCGCGGATCGATCGCGGCGGCGCGGCGATGGACCTCCTCGACATCGGGGTGATCGTGCGCCGCCGACAGCACGCGGGCAATCACGCGCCGCTGCTCGGTAATCCGCAGGCCCTTGGCCGCGCACAGCGCTTCGATGTCGATCGTGCCGCTCATCTTCCCTGCCGTCGCTTGGGCGCGCCTCACCTTACGGGACGCGCGCCGCCACCGGCAAGCGCCGTCACCGCCGCGTCGCGTTGCGCGCCGTCCCCAGCCCGATCTTCAGCGCAAGGTTGCGACGCTCGGCGGCATAATCCGGCGCGACCATCGGATAGTCGGCCGGAAGGCTCCACTTCCGACGATAGGCCTCGGGCGTCAGGTTATAGTGGGTCATCAGGTGACGCTTGAGCATCTTCAGCTTCTTGCCGTCTTCCAGGCAGACAATGTGGTCGGGCTTGACCGATGCCTTGATCGCAACCGCCGGCTCGGGCACCGGCGTCGCGGTCGGTTGCGGCGCGCCAAGGCCGGCGAGCGCCGCGAAGGTGCTGGCGATCAGCACCGGCACGTCGCTGACGGGCACGATATTGTGGCTGACATGGGCGGCGACGATGTCGGCGGTCAGCGCCAGGAGATCGGCGTCGGCCGAAGCTTCGGTCATTTGGGGGAGTCCTTAAGGCAAGCTACTGGTATCGTTGTCGCATATGGCGGCACGGCCAGTCACTGACAAGTGATCGGGCGCGCTTATCGGTCGCGGTCCCAGTCCCCGAGCCGGCGTCGCAAGGTGAGCGCGTCGAAGCGGTCCCCGCCCGCGCCGCGGTAATAGGCCGGGCGGCGGCCGACGATGGCGAAGCCGGCGGCACGGTAGAGCGCCAGCGCCGCCGCATTGCCGTCGCGCACCTCCAGGAACAGCGCCGTGTCGCCGCGCTCGGCGGCGTCGCGCACGGCTGCGGTCAGCAGCGCCGCGCCAATGCCGCGGCGCCGAGCGGCAGGCGCGACGCCGATCAGCAGCAGCTCGGCCTCGCCGCCGACATCGCGGCAGAGGGTGAAGCCGAGCGGTATCGCCGCGTCGCGCGCGACCCGCGCCCAGGCGGTTCCGGTCGCCAGACTGCCGAGCACCTGCGCCTGCGACCAGGCCTCGCCGAAGCCGGGGTCGAAAGCGGTCGCCATCACCGCCATCACCGCGTCGATATCGCCCGCGGCGGCGGGGTCGAGCCGCACGCTCATGCCGCCAGATACAGCGGCGTCGCCGGCCCGCGCGCCGACGGCGGCAGG
>JAFARM010000237.1 GCA_019245455.1 Sphingomonadaceae bacterium
GCAGCGCTCACCGCCCGATCGTCGCCCCCTTCGGCAGGCAGACGCGCACCTCGCTCTCGATCGTCGAGTTCGCCCTGTACTTGGCGACATAGGCGTCCCACGCGGCGTCGTGCTTGGGCGCGGCATCGCCGTACAGGTGGAAGGTGACGTACTCGCTCGCCGACGGCTTGAGGCCGCCCTTGTCGGGTGCCAGCGCCGGCGCGGTGACGAACTGGTCATCCTTGAAGCCGTGCGCGGCGTACCACGCCTTGTGGTCCTTGACCGCGTCGAGGAAGCCCGCTGGCGTCCCCGCCGCAGTCAGCTTCGACACGCGGATCGTCATCAACCGGTCGTCCCCGCACGGACCCTGCGCCTGCGCCGCCGTGGCACCGGCGGCAAGGACGACGGCAAGCAGCATCTTCATCGACTTCCCCCTTGGACAGGCGGGCAGCTTAGTCGCCGCCGCCGGCGCTTCAAGCGCGTTCGCGACCGGAATGGCGGCGATGGGCAACGATTGGCGGCAATGGACCGCGATGGGCTGCGACTGGCGGCGGTGGACCGCGGTATCCCCAACACTCCGGGTCATGCTGGCGCAGACCAGCATCCAGGGTCGTGCGCGACGACAGGCCGGCCGCTCGCACGACCGTGGATGCTGGCCTGCGCCAGCATGACACTCGTTCCTTTTTGATGAGGCGCGTGCACGGGCGGCGACCGCGCTTCACGCGGGTTCGCGACCGGAATGGGGGCGATGGGCGGCAGAGGATCGGCGGCGGCGGGCGGCGATGGACCGCGGTTTCCCCAACACTCCGAGTCATGCTGGCGCAGGCCGGCATCCAGGGTCGTGGCGGGCGGGCGGCCTGGGGTCGCGCACCGCCGTGGATGCTGGCCTGCGCCAGCATGGCCCCCGCCCCCGTTGATGAGGCCGTGCGCAGGAGCAGCGGCCGCGCCTCAGCCGCCGACGGTGACCACGGCCTTTTTCGCGTCCAGCGTCTTCGCCGGGGCGGCCATCAGCTCGCGCAGGAACGCGCCCTTGTTGACCGTCGGCGTGTCCGGATCGGCGGCCGACGAGCGGATGTTGGGCTCGGGCTTGGCCGCGCCGGCCTTGTCGAGCAGCGTCGCTTCGGCCGGCGACTTGGGCGTGATCTTGACGCCCGGCCCGAACAGCGCCTCGGCGGCGTTCTGCTGCGCATCGTCGGCGAGCGCGCGCGGCGCGCCGGGCTTGGGCGGGGTCAGCGCGAAGTCGGGCGGCACGATCAGCGGCGCGTTGCGGCTGATGGCGAACTCGTCGGGCGCGTTGCGGTTGGCCAGGCGGTTCTTGTGGTGGGCGCAGCCAGCCAGCGCGACGGCGGCAGTAAGGACGACGATCGGCCACTTCACGGGCAACACTCCTAGACCGGCTTGGCCGCGGGGGCGAGGACGCTCCGCAGCAACAGCAGGATGACGCCGACGGTTATAGCGGCATCGGCGACGTTGAAGACGTAAAAATGATGGTCGCGCCAGAAGGCGTGGAAGAAGTCGACGACATAGCCGAAGCGCACCCGGTCGACGATGTTGCCGAGCGCGCCGCCGAGCACCAGCCCGAGCGCGACCTGATCGACCCGGTTCGTCTCGCGCGCGATCCACACCGCGACCCCAACGGCGATGGCGAGCGTCGCCGCGACAAGCAGCCAGCGCCCGATGACGCCGTCGGCGCGCAGCAGCCCCATCGACACGCCGGTGTTCTCGACCCAGGTCAGATCGAAGCTCGGCACCAGCGGCACGACGCCCCGCGTGCGGAGGTCGAGCACCGCGGTCACCCAGTACTTGACCAGCTGGTCGAGCACGAACACGCCGGCCGCGACGCTGTAGCCGAGCCGCATCACGCCAGCACCGTCGTGCAGCGCCCGCACAGGCCGGTGTCGGGCTCGACATCGGGCAGGTGGCGGCGGCAGCGGTCGCAGCGGGGGAAGGCGGTCGGCGTCACCGTCACCCGCACCGCCTCGGCAGCCGGATCGGTCGCCAGCCTGACGCCGGCGACGATCGCCAGCTCGGCGAAGTCGGTCGAGGCGATCAGGGCCGCGGCCTCGGGCGGGGCGGTGACGGTGAGGTCGGCCTCAAGGCTCGACCCGATCGCTTTGGCCTTGCGCTCCGGCTCGATCGCGAGCGTCGCCAGGCCGCGAAGCGCCCGCAGCCGCTCCCACCGCGCAGCCAGTGCCTCGTCGCGCCATGCGGAGTAGTCGCGCCACTCCTCAAGGTGCACGCTCGGCGCTTGCGGAAAACGCGTCCGCCACACCTCGTCGGTGGTGAACACCAGCACGGGGCTTAGCCAGCGGACCAGCGCGTGGAACACCGCGTCGAGCACCGTCCGGCACGCCCGCCGCTTCGGGTTGCTCGCGGCGTCGCAGTACAGGCTGTCCTTGCGCACGTCGAAGTAGAAGGCCGACAGGTCCTGGTTCACGAAGGCATTGACCGCCGCCATCACGGCCGAGAAGTCGAAGTCGCGCACCCGCTGCCGGAAGTCGGCGTCGAGCTCGGCGAGGCGGTGAAGCACCCAGCGCTCGAGCTCGGGCATTTCGGCCACCGGCAGCCGCTCCGCCTCGTCCCAGCGGTCGAGCGCGCCCAGAAGGTAGCGGAAGGTGTTGCGCAGCTTGCGGTACGCGTCGGTCTGGCCGGCGAGCACCTCCTTGCCGATCTTGACGTCGTCGAAATAGTCGATGCTCGCCACCCACAGGCGCAGGATGTCCGCCCCTTGCGTGTCGGAGATCGCCATCGGGTCGACGACGTTGCCGACCGACTTCGACATCTTCTTGCCCTCGGCGTCGAGGGCCATGCCGTAGGTCAGCACGTTCCGGTACGGCGCGACCCCGCGCGTACCGCAGCTTTCGAGCAGCGACGACTGGAACCAGCCGCGATGCTGGTCCGACCCCTCGACATAGATGTCGGCGCGAGTGCCCGGGCCGTAGCGCGCCTCGACGACGAAAGCGTGGGTCGAGCCGCTGTCGAACCAGACGTCGAGGATATCGTCGACGCGCTCGTAATCGGCAGGGTCGCGCCCTTCTCCAAGGAAGTGCGCCGGGTCGGTCGCCCACCAGGCGTCGGCCCCGCCCGCCTCGACGGCGGCGACGATGCGCGCGTCGACGGCCGGGTCCCGCAGGTACTCGCCCGTGCGCCGGTCGACGAACAGGGTGATCGGCACTCCCCACGCGCGCTGTCGGGAGATGACCCAGTCCGGCCGGCCGGCGACCATGGCGGTGATGCGGTTGCGGCTGCGTTCTGGCACCCAGCGGGTGTCGGCGATGGCGGCAAGGGCCTTCTCCCGCAGCGTCCGTCCCTCTCCCCTTGAGGGAGAGGGGCCGGCGGCGAAGCCGCCAGGGTGAGGGTGCGTCGCCGCAGTCGCCTCACCCTCACCCTGGCCGCCGAAGGGCGGCCGTCCCTCTCCCTCAAGGGGAGAGGGAGACGGCGCGTCCATCGGGATGAACCATTGCGGCGTCGCGCGGAAGATCAGCTTGGCGTGGCTGCGCCAGCTGTGCGGGTAGCTATGCCGGTAGTCGGCGCTCGCCGCCAGCAGCGCGCCGGCCGCGCGCAGGTCGCGGCAGATCGGGCCATCGGGGGCGTTGAACTTCGGGTTGATGACGCTCCCCTGCCCGCCGAGCCACGCCCAGTCGGCGCGGTAGCGCCCGTCGCCCTCGACCGCGAAGACCGGGTCGATGCCGTTCGCCCGGCACAGCAGGAAGTCGTCCTCGCCGTGGTCGGGGGCCATGTGAACGAGGCCGGTCCCCTGGTCGGTGGAGACGAAGTCGCCGGCGAGGAACGGGCGGGGGCGAGCGAAGAACCCGCCGAGGGCGTGCATCGGGTGGCGGGCGACGGCGCCGGCGAGGGCGGAGCCTGAGAACAAGCCCAGCGCGTGCTCTCCAAGATCGGTCGCTGAGCCCTCCGGCCCTGCATCCGGCGGCGGGAACAGACCAGTCCGATCCCAGAAGTCATTCAAGAGATCGTTGGCTACTAAATATGTCCGGCCTGAAACGTCGCGGAAAAGCGCGTACTGTATCGCATTGCCATACGCGATCGCCTGGTTGACCGGGATCGTCCACGGGGTCGTCGTCCACACCACCGCGGACGCGCCGACCAGCTCCGGCGCGTTCGGAGCCTCGACAATCTCGAATGCCACGTCGATCTGGGTCGAGATGATGTCGGCATATTCGACCTCTGCCTCGGCCAGCGCTGTCCGCTCGACCGGCGACCACATCACCGGCTTGGCCCCGCGGTAGAGCTGGCCTCTCGCGGCGAATTTCAGCAGCTCGGCGACGATCGTCGCTTCGGCCTTGTAGTCCATCGTCAGGTAGGGGTCGGCCCAGTCGCCCATGACGCCGAGGCGCTGGAATTGCGCCGACTGCCGCTTGACCCAGTGGGCGGCATAGGCGCGGCACTCGGCGCGGAACTCGCGCGCGGGCACGTCGTCCTTGTTCAGCTTCTTTGCACGGTACTGCTCCTCGACCTTCCACTCGATCGGCAGGCCGTGGCAGTCCCAGCCGGGGATGTACGGCGCGTCGTGGCCGAGCGCCGAGTGGCTGCGGACGATCAGGTCCTTCAGGATCTTGTTCATCGCATGGCCGACGTGGAGGTCGCCATTGGCGTAGGGCGGGCCGTCGTGGAGGATGAAGCGCTCGCGGCCCTCGCGCTGCTTGCGGAGCGTGCCGTAGACGTCCTCCGCCCGCCACCGCGCCAGCCACTTCGGCTCGGCCTCGGCGAGCCCCGCGCGCATCGGGAAGTCGGTCTTCGGCAGGAAGACGCGGTAATCTCTAGCGGGCGGCTCGGACATGGAGTAGCGCGTCTAGCCGCCGCTTGGCCTCGGCGCAATCGCAAGCACGGTGCGCGCGGCTTCGCCGTCGCGGGCGATCTGGCGCTTGAGCGCGTCCATTCCGTCGAGCTTCCATTCCGGGCGCAGGAAGGCGACGAGCGCAACATCGACCTCGCGGCCGTAGAGGTCGCCGGCCCAGTCGAACAGGTGGACCTCGAGCAGCTCTTGCGCGGGCTCGATCATCGGCCGGATGCCGAGGTTGGCGACGCCGTCGCGCCACGCCCCGTCGACCCAGGCGCGCACCGCATAGACGCCGTACGCCGGGCGCAGATAGTCGCCGAGCGCGACGTTGGCGGTCGGGAAGCCGAGCGTACGGCCGAGCTTCGCGCCGTGCTCGACGCGGCCGCGGATGATGAACGGGCGGGTCAGGAGGTCGGCGGCGGCTTCGGGCTCGGCGGCGCGCAGCAGGTCGCGGATGCGGCTCGACGAAACGATGCCGCCGCCGTCGCCGACCGCCGCCACCACCTCCGCACCGATGCCGTGCGCGGCACCAATGCGGGCGAGCGCCGCCGTATCGCCCGACCGCCGCGCGCCGAAGGTGAAGTCGGCGCCGCTGACCACCGCACACGCACCAATCTGCGCATCGAGCTGGTCGGCGACGAAGCTGGCGGCGCTGTACGCGGCGAAGGCGGCGTCGAAGCGGAAGACGACGGTCGCGTCGACCCCGAAGGCGGCGAGCAGGTCGAGCTTCTGCGCCGGCGTCGTCAGGGCGAAGGGCGGCGCGTCGGGGCGGAACACCCGCGCGGGATGCGGATCGAAGGTGGCGACGAGCGCCGGCCGCCCCTCGCGCCTTGCGCGGCGCATGGCGGCCCCGACGACCGCCTGGTGCCCGCGATGGAAGCCGTCGAAGTTCCCGAGCGCGACGACGCCGCCGCGATAGCGCGCCGGCACCGCCCCCCCATCCGTGATCCGCTCCATCGCGGGGTGTGTAGCGGGGCGCGGGGGCGGCGTCACGGGGGGCGCTCGCGAGCGGTGCGCACTCTCTTCGGGAGCGGTGCGCACCCTCTTATCGTCATCCCCGCGAAAGCGGGGACCCATCTCCTGAAGCCGCGGGAGATGGGTCCCCGCTTTCGCGGGGATGACAAGAGGGGGGTCAGCGCCGCTCCAGCGTGACGAAGCTGAACGCCGGGGCGTCGCCGTCGGCGGCATGATCCTCGCGTGCCGTCTCCGTCCAGATGGCGGGATCGAACGGCGGCAGCATCGGGCGGCGGGGGCGGCAGGGTCAGGTTCGTGGGCGCGAAGTGGCGATCACCCTGTTCCGACCTCAGGGTCATGCTGGCGAAGGCCAGCATCCACGGTCGCGCAGGCGCGCAGGCAATCGTTGCGGTGCACGATGGATGCTGGCCTTCGCCAGCATGACGCCCAGCGGGTAAGGAGGGTCAGCGCCGCTCCAGCGTGACGAAGCTGAAGGCCGGTGCGTCGCCGTCGGCGGCATGATCCTGGCGGGCCGTTTCCGCCCAGATAGCGGGATCGAACGGCGGCAGCAGTGTGTCGCCCTCCGGCTCGGCATGAACCTCGGTCAGGTATACCCTCCCCGCGAGCGGCAGCGCCTCGGCATAGACCGCCGCCCCGCCGATGATCATGGTCTCGGGCCGCGCGTCCGCCTGCCCGGCGGCGGCGGCGATCGCCTCAGCCAGGTCGGAGACCACCGTCACCCCCTCCGCCGTCCAGCCGGGCTCGCGCGTCAGCACGATATTGTGCCGCCCCGGCAGCGGCCGGCCGATCGATTCGAACGTCCGCCGCCCCATGACGATCGGCTTGGCCCACGTCAGCGCCTTGAAGTGCCGCAGGTCCGCCGGCAGGTGCCACGGCAGGCCACCGTCGCGTCCGATCACCCCGTTGCTGGCGCGGGCGACGACGAGCGTGACGAGCACAGCCGCTGGCACAGCCGCTGGCACCGCCCCCGGCTCAGCGCGCTGCGCCCGCGGCGGCCATGTCGGCACCCTCGCGCGTCGCGGAAACGGAAGCGGCCGCGACCACCGGAGCGCCCGCGATCGGCTCGCCCAGCATCAGCGCGCGGACATACCGCACCGGCGGCGAGCCGTAGCTCAGCACCTGGTCGTGGTAGCCCTTGACGCTGAACCCCGGCCGCTTCTCCGCCGCCGCGCGCAGGTCGCTGTGCTCGCTGTAGCCGACGAAGTAGCTGAGCAGCTGCGTCGACGACAGCCGCGCCCGCGTCCACTTGCCCGCCGCCTCGCGCTCGGTCTGGAAGGCGCCATCCATCATCAGGTGCATGGCGGCGTCTTCGGTCATCCCCTCGGTCTGGATGCCGATGTCGAGCAGGCTGTTCGTGATCGACCGCAACCGCATCTTGAGCACGGTCAGCCTGTACAGCGGATCACCCCCCATGAAGCCGGCGTCCGCCATCTGCCCCTCGGCATAGACCGCCCAGCCCTCGACGAACGGCCCGCTGCCCAGCACCGCGCGCAGCGTCGACGGGTAGGCGTTCTGGTGCGCCAGCTGGACGAAATGCCCGGGCATCGCCTCGTGCACGGCGAGGTCGCGGATCATGTAGTCGTTGTATTCGCTTAAGAATGAGGTCGCCTGCTTGTCGCTCCAGTCGGCGGGGATCGGCGACACGGCGAAGAAGGTGCCGAGGTTCTTGTCGAGCGGCCCCGGCGCATCGCAATAGGCGACCGCGCTGCCCTGCTGGAACTTCGGCATCTCGATGATCTTCACCGGCGCCGTCGGCAGGGTGATCAGGTCCTTCGCGCGGACGAAGTCGGTCGCCTCGCCGAGCGCCTTCGTCGCCTCGGGGATGACGCCGTCGCGCGCCGGGCGCTTGGCGTAGGTCAGGGCGAGCGCGGCGGCGATGACGTCGTGATCGCTCATGCCGGCATTGTCCTTGACCACCGAGCGCGCCAGCGTCGCCATCTCGGCCGTCGTCGCGGCGAGCGCGGCCGTGGCGCGCGCCTTGATCTCGGCCCGCGTCAGCGGCGAATCGAGGGCGAAGGCGACCTTCTCGTCATACAGCTTCGCGCCCAGGCGGAAGTCGCCCTTGGCGTTCGGCACCAGCACCGTGTCGAGCCAGCGCTGGTGATCATCGACGGCGTGCTTCAGCCGCATCCGCGCGGCGTCGAAGGCGGCGCGGTCGGCCAGGCCGAGCTCGCCCTCGTGCGGCGCGAGCATCGTGTCGACGATGTCCATGATGCCGCTGTTCTGCTTGGCGACCGTCTGCGCGTGGATCAGCGGCACGCGCTTGGGGTCGAGGCTGGCGCGCGCCTGCGCCAGCATCGCCGGTAGCAGATTCATCCGCGACGTCGCTGCCTTCAACCGCACGCTCCACGGCGCGAAGTCGCGCGCGGCCAGCCCATAGAGCGCGCCGCCGGCCGCGTCGTTGTAGATCTGCGGATCCCACGCCCAGTCCTGCAGCGTCTCGTTCGACCACAGGCTGTAGCGGAGCGCGTTCCTGAGCATCGCCGCGTCGACCTGGTTCGCGCGGCTGAGCTTCGCCGCGGGGATCGCGTCGAGTTCCTTCAGCCAGCCGTGCTCGGCGGCGTCGATCCGCGCCCGGCCCGCTGCCGAGCGGTCGCCGATCAGCGCGTCGAAGCGGTGGTCGCCGGTCGTGGTCGCGCTCTCCGGCTGGAAATGCATCTCGCCGTCGAGCCAGCGCGCCTCGAGGCTCTTCAGCCGCGCGTCGGCGGATGGCGGGTGCGCGGCGTGCGCGGCGGTGGCGAGCAGGGCGGCGGCGATGGCGATGCGGATCATGGTCCTCCCCTTATCTTCTAACTGTCATCCCCGCGAAAGCGGGGACCCATCTCCGGCCATCTGCTCCGTGGCGACGAAGCGCGGCGCATCGAGGCCGGCCGCAGGAGATGGGTCCCCGCTTTCGCGGGGATGACGGTGGATGTGCTTCGTCTTCCCCTCACACCGCCACCGGCGCGGCGATGTGCGGCTGCGGGGCGTAGTCGTACACCTCGAAGTCGCCGATCGCATAGTCGAAGATGCTGTCCGGCCGCCGCGTCAGGCGCAGCTTCGGCGCGCCCGCCGGCGTTCGGCTCAGCTGTTCCTCAACCAGCGCGGCGTGGTTCAGATACAGGTGGCAGTCGCCCCCCGACCAGACCAGCTCGCCGGGCTCGAGGTCGCACTGCTGGCTGAGCATCCGCACCAGCAGCGCCGCCTCGAAGACGTTGAAGGCGAAGCCGAGGCCGAGGTCGCACGACCGCTGCCACAGCATCCCCGACAGGCGGCCGGCGGACACGTGAAACTGATACGTCATGTGGCACGGCGGCAGCGCCATGCGGTCGAGCTCGGCGACGTTCCAGCCGGTGAAGATGTGCCGCCGCGACGCCGGGTTTTGGCGCAGCGAGTCGACCAGCGCCGCGATCTGATTGACGCCCAGGCCGCGGCGGAAGCCGTCGCCGTCGGGAACATAGGTCGGCCAATCGACCCACTGCTTGCCATAGACCGGGCCGAGGTCGCCCCACTCCGCGGCGAAGGCGTCGTCGGCGAGGATGCGCGCCTCGAAGGCGTCGCGGTCGAGCCTTTCGCCGCTCTCCCGGTTGAAGCGCGCCAGCGGCCAGTCGGTCCAGATGTGGACCCCCTGCGCGACCAGCGGCCGGATGTTGGTCTCGCCGGACAGGAACCACAGCAGCTCGCGCGCCGCCGTCTTCCAGAACACGCGCTTGGTCGTCAGCAGCGGCACCGCCTCGCCGCCCAAGTCGAAGCGCATCTGCGCGCCGAACAGGCTGCGCGTGCCGACGCCGGTGCGGTCGCGCCGCTCGTCGCCGGTCGTCCAGACGCGGCGGATCAGGTCGAGATACTGGTCCTCAAAGTGGCTCATGCCGCCCCAGACACGCGACGAAGCATCACGCGGCGAGGCGGGCGATGACCGCCTCGGCCTCGGCGACGACGCGGCGGACGATCTCGCCCGCCGGCAGCACCTCGCGCACCGCGCCGCCGCCCTGCCCCGCCGCCAGGCACTGCCGCGCCGGATCGACACCCTCGACGACGCCCGCGATCGGCCCGAGCAGCCCCGCCTGCGCCGACTTCGCCACCTGCGCCATGAACGGCAGCGGCTCGGCGTTGCCGAACGCGCGCGTCGTGTCGTTGGCGATGGCGCGCAGCGTCTTGCCGGTGAAGGCGCGGCTGATGACGGTGTCGCTCTCGCTCATGGCGAGGATCGCGTCCTTGTACGGCTGCCCGGCGTGCGCCTCTTCACTGGCGATGAAGCGCGTGCCCATCCACACGCCTTGGCAGCCCATCACCAGCGCCGCGGCGAGGCCGCGCCCGTCGAACAGCCCGCCGGCGGCGACGACCGGAACGTCGACCGCGTCGACCACCTGCGGCCACAGGGCGACCGAGGCGACCGCGCCGGTATGCCCGCCCGCCTCGGTACCCTGGGCGATGACGACGTCGCACCGCGCCTCCGCCGCCTTGACCGCGTGGCGGACCGAGCCCGCCATGCACATGACGACGACGCCCGCCGCCTTGAGCTCGGCGATGATCGCCACCGGCACGCCGAGCCCGGCGATGAACGCCTTCGCGCCCTCCTTGATGATGACGTCGACCGAGGCCGTGAGCGTCTCGGGCTGCGCGGTCAGCAGGTCGACGCCGAACGGCTTGTCGGTCAGGCTGCGGACGCGCCGCATCTGGTCGCGGATCGCCGACGGCGGCATCCCCGCCATGCCGAGCGAGCCGAACCCGCCGGCCGCACTGACCGCGGCACAGACCTCGGCATAGGACACCCCGCCCATGCCGGCGAGGAGCACGGGATGCTCGACGCCGAGCAGGTCGCAGATCGGGGTGTGCATCAGTCCCTCTCCCCTCGAGGGAGAGGGACAGGCGCGCCTTCGCGCGCCAGGGTGAGGGTGCGGATGGAAGCCATGATGCGTCGATACACCTCCTGCGGACGGTCGAGAACCTCGGCGTTGGCGAAGCGGAGGACACTAAGCCCGTGCTGCTGCAGCCACTCCGTGCGTCGCGCATCGTACTCCGCCCGCTGCGCGTGCCCTGCCCCGTCGAGTTCGACCACCAACCCTGCCGCGCTGCAGTAGAAGTCGACGATGTACGGCCCAATTGGCTGCTGCCGGCGAAAGCGGACGCCCAGCTTCCCGCCGCGGACGATCGCCCACAGGTCGCGCTCGGCGGGCGTTGCGTCGGCACGAAGGACGCGGGCGCGGGGGACGAGGATTGCCGCGTCGTAGGCTGGTCTGTGCGGCATTGGCTCGCCCCCTCACCCCGGCTCGCTTCGCTCGCCACCCCTCTCCCTCAAGGGGAGAGGGGACGGCTCCCTACTCCGCCGCTTCCGCCATGCCGTACCCCAGCATCGACTTGACCTCGAGGAACTCGGCGAAGGCGTGGTCGCCCCATTCGCGGCCGTTGCCCGACTGCTTATAGCCGCCGAACGGCGCCATCAGGTCGCCGCCGGCACCGTTGATGAACACCTGGCCGGCGCGGAGCCTGCGCGCGACCTCGTGCGCATGGCCGAGCTCGCCCTGGACATAGGCGGCGAGGCCGTAGACGGTGTCGTTGCCGATGCGCACCGCCTCCTCCTCGCCGTCGTAGGCAAGCATCGTCAGGACGGGTCCGAAAATCTCCTCCCGCGCGATCGTCATGTCGTTGGTCACGTCGGCGAAGACGGTCGGCTTGACGTAATAGCCGGTCTCCAGCCCCTCGGGCTTGCCCGGCCCGCCAGCAACCAGCGTCGCGCCCTCGTCGATGCCCTTCTGGATCAGGCCCTGGATCTTGTGCCACTGCGTCTCGCTGACGACCGGGCCAATCTTGGCGTTGCCGTCGGGCGGGCCGACCGTCACGCTCTCGGCGGCGGCGGCGGCGATGGTCTTGGCCTGGCTCATCTTGTGCGCGGGCACGAGCATCCGCGACGGCGCGTTGCACGACTGGCCGCTGTTGTTCATCATGCTGACGACGCCGTGCGTCACCGCCTTCTCGAGGTCGGCGTCGTCGAGGATGATGTTGGGCGACTTGCCGCCCAGCTCCTGCGCGACGCGCTTGACCGTCGGTGCAGCGTTCTTCGCGACCTCGATCCCGGCGCGGGTCGAACCGGTGAAGCTGACCATGTCGACGTCGGGGTGGCTCGACAGCGCCGCGCCGACCGTCGGGCCGTCGCCGTTGACGAGGTTGAACACGCCCGCGGGAACGCCGGCGGCGTGGAGCACCTCGGTCCACAGCTGGGCGCTGAACGGCGCGATCTCGGACGGCTTCAGGACCATCGTGCAGCCGACGGCGAGCGCGGGCACGACCTTGGTGGCGATCTGGTTGATCGGCCAGTTCCACGGCGTGATGAAGGCGCAGACGCCGATCGGCTCCTTCGCCAGCATCGTCGTGCCGCGCTGCTCCTCGAAGCGGTAATTCTTGAGGACCTCGATGCCGGTCATCAGGTGGCCGACGCCGACCGCGGCCTGCGCCTGCATCGCCAGCCAGCCGGGCGCGCCCATCTCCTCGGTGATCGCCGCGGCGATGTCGGCGTAGCGCTTCTGGTACTCGGCGACGATGTTCTGGAGGAGCTCGACACGCTGCTCCCGCGTCGTCGTCGAGAAGGACGGGAAGGCCTTCTTCGCCGCCGCCACCGCACGGTCGACATCGGCCTGCGTACCCATGGCGATAACGCCGGCGACGCCCTCGGTCGCGGGGTTGATGACGTCGAGGCGCTGCGTGCCCGCGGGCTCGACCCAGGCGCCGTCGATGTAGAACTTGGTGTAGTCGCGCATGGCCCAAGGACTCCTTGTCGTTCGCGTCAACCTGTACCCCACCCGTCATCCCCGCGAAAGCGGGGACCCATCGCCTGCGGCGTCGGGTGGTGGGTCCCCGCTTTCGCGGGGATGACCGGTTGAAGCGTTACGCCAGCATATCACGAACGAAGTTCGCCAACCCCAGCTGCCGCTTCCGCCGCAGCCGCTCGGCCTTGAGGATGGCGCGGATCTCGCCGAGGCAGCGGTCGGGATCGTCGTTGATCAGGATGTAGTTGTATTCGCCCCAGTGGCTGATCTCGGTCGCGGCGCGCTGCATCCGCTTGGCGATGACCGCCTCGCTGTCGGTCCCCCGCCCTCGCAAGCGGCGCTCGAGCTCGGCCATCGTCGGCGGCAGGATGAAGACGCGGACGAGGTCGGACGCGGCGTCGGTCTGCTGCAGCTGCTGCGTCCCCTGCCAGTCGATGTCGAACAGCACGTCGCGCCCGCGCGCAAGCGTCTCCTCGACGTGCTTCCTCGGCGTGCCGTAGCGGTGGCCGAAGACGACCGCCCATTCGAGGAGGGCGTCGGAGTCGCGCAGGCGATCGAACTCGGCGTCAGTCACGAAGAAATAGTCGCGCCCCTCGATCTCGCCCTTGCGCGGTGGGCGGGTGGTGACGCTGACCGACATGACGATCTCGGGGTCTTCGGCGAGCAGCCGCCGCGACATGGTGGTCTTGCCGGCGCCCGACGGCGACGACAGGACGAACATCAGCCCGCGGCGGTGGAGGGCGTTCATGCCGGTACGGCCTGCCACGGATCGAGCAGCGGCACCCCTGCGCCCGAAAAGTCGGCCACGCTGCGAGTCACCACCGTCAGCGCGTGCACCAGTGCGGTCGCCGCAATCAGCGCGTCTCGATCCGGCCGCGGGTCCGGAGCGTGAAGCGGAGCACAGCGGCGGGCGACCGCGACGTCGACTGGAAGGATGCGACCGTGGAAGGCGCGCACGACATCCTGATCAAGCCAACGCCGGAGCACCCGGCCAGCGGCCGCGTCGCGCCGTTCGATGCGGCCGACGCCGATGTCAAGTTCAAGCAGAGTGATTGCCGAAATGAACAGTCCAGCGAGCGCGATGGGTCGCGCCCAAGCGACGACGCGGGGATCGGCCCGGCCGCTTCGCGTCTTCCGCAGTTCCGACACGACGTTCGTGTCGAGCAGGTACATCAGCGGAGATCGGCCGGGCGAACGGCAAGATCGGTCAGCCGTTCAGGCTCGAACTCGACTACGTCGTCCGCCTCCGCCGACAGCAGGTCGACGATGCTCGCGCCGCCGCCCACCAGCCGCTCATAATCTTCGATCCGCAGCAGCACGTGCGCCGGACGGCCACGGTCGGTGATGAAGACCGGCCCGATGGCCGCGGCTCGCTTGGCCCGGCCGGCATCCTGGTTGAACTCGCGGCTCGTGACGGTCGTCATGCCTTACCTCGCCCATGTAGGTACGTCGCTACATGGGTTGATGCAAGACGGCTCAAGCGGGATCCGGCCCCAGCATCGCCTCGGCGCGGACGATCCGCCGGAACCGGGCCTCGTCGATCAGGTCGAGCGCCAGCGCGGCCTCGAGCAGCGTGCCGCCGGTCTTGTGCGCGTGCTTGGCGATCCTGGCCGCGTTGTCGTAGCCGATCTCGGGCGCGAGCGCCGTCACCAGCATCAGCGAGCGGTCGACCAGCTCGGCGATGCGCGCACGGTTCGGCTCGGTGCCGGCGACGCAGCGGTCGGCGAAGCTGACGCAGGCGTCGGCGAGCAGGCGCACCGACTGCAGCACGGCGGCGGCGATCACCGGCTTGAAGACGTTCAGCTCCATGTGCCCCTGCGCGCCGCCGATCGTGACGGCGACGTGGTTGCCCATAACGCGGGCGGCGACCATGGTCAGCGCCTCCGCCTGCGTCGGGTTGACCTTGCCCGGCATGATCGAGCTGCCCGGCTCGTTTTCGGGCAGGCTGAGCTCGCCGAGGCCCGAGCGCGGGCCGGACCCCAGCAGGCGGAAGTCGTTGGCGATCTTGGTCAGGCTGACGGCGAGCACGTTCAATGCGCCCGACACCTCGACCATCGTGTCGTGGGTCGCCAGCGCCTCGAACTTGTTCGGCGCGGTGACGAAAGGCAGGCCGGTCAGGACGCCGAGCTCGGCGGCGATCGCCTCGGCGAACCCGGCCTTGGTGTTGAGCCCGGTGCCCACCGCCGTCCCACCCTGCGCCAGCTCGTGCAGGTGCGGCAGCGTCGCCTCGACGCGCCTGATCCCGGCGGCGACCTGCGCGGCATAGCCGCCGACCTCCTGCCCCAGGCTGACCGGCGTCGCGTCCTGCAGGTGGGTGCGGCCGATCTTGACGATGTCGGCCCACGCCTCCGCCTTGGCAGCGAGCGTGGCGTGGAGGTGGCGCAGCGCGGGGAGCAGGCGGGCGTCGATCTCGCGCGCGGCGGCGACGTGCATCGCGGTCGGGAAGGTGTCGTTCGACGAGGCGCCGGCGTTGACGTGGTCGTTGGGGTGGACCGGCGACTTGCCGCCGCGGGTGCCCGTCAGCAGCTCGTTGGCGCGGCCGGCGATGACCTCGTTGGCGTTCATGTTCGACTGGGTGCCCGACCCCGTCTGCCAGATGACGAGGGGGAACTGGTCGTCCCACTTACCGGCCGCGACCTCGCCCGCCGCCTGCTCGATGCACGGGGCGAGGTTGTCGTCGAGGACGCCGAGGCGCGCGTTGACCCGGGCGGCGGCCTGCTTGACGAGGCCGAGGGCGTGGACCAGCGGCAGCGGCATCCGCTCGCCCGTCTCCGGCCGCGCCGCCTCGGGGTCGGTGCCGATGGGGAAGTTGCCGATCGACCGCTGCGTCTGCGCGCCCCAGTAGACGGCGGCGTCGACGTCGATGGGGCCGAAGCTGTCGCTCTCGCTGCGCGTGGTCATCGCCGTCTCCTCTTCCCGCCCGCTTTCGCGGGGTTGGCGGGATGGATCAAGCGTCGCCTGGCTATTTCTTGCGGAAACGGTCGAGCGTGACGACGTTCGATCCATCGCCCGGCGGTGGCACCGGCGCGGGCTCGGGGACTGGCTCGGGGGCCGCCGCGACCTCGCCCGCCTGGAACTGCAGATGGAAATCGACCGCGGGATCGACGAAGCCGGTGACCGCGGCGAACGGGATCGACAGCTTCGCCGGCACCTGATTGAAGCTCAATCCGATGGTGAAGCGCTCGTCGGTGATCGCAAGGTCCCAGTAGCGATGCTGGATGACGATGGTCATTTCGTCGGGATAGCGTTCGAGCAGGTGCTTCGGCATCTCGACGCCGGGGAAGCGCGTGCGGAAGGCGATGTAGAAATGATGCGCGCCGGGCAGCCCGCCCTCGGCATCGACCCGTTCAAGCACCCGCCGCACGACCGACCGCAACGCCGCCTGGACGATCTCGTCGTACGGGATCAGGCTTTCGACGGTGGTGTCGTTCACTGGGGGCAACTCCGGGGCCGGTCGCCTAGGTGGCGCGGGCGCGAGAGTCGGTCAAGGCCCTCCCCTCCCGCTTGCAGGAGGGGCCGCGGGTGGGGTGCGAGTAACTGCGATCTCTCGCACCGCCCCACCCCCGGGCCGCGCGTTCCGCGCGTCTCTCGCCCCTCCCGCAAGCGGGAGGGGAGCACAAGGTGGGGAGCTTCTGTTGCTCGGGGCTCCCCGTCCCGCCGGTGTCCGCTTCTGTTGCCCGGGGCGGCCCGTCCCGCGCTTTCGGCCAGTGTAACTAGCTCCGTTAGGAGCTTAGGTTACGCTGCGATCGCGAATGCCTCGTTGTCGTTGGCATTTCTCTGGTTTGAATGGTTTAACGGCGCATTCAGGCCGGGCGAAGGCAGTCGTCTTTCAACACACGTCGATCCTGTTTCGGCCCCTCGTCCTCCCCGCGACAACCGGGGGATGATGGTGGAGCCGCCGGGTACCGCCCCCGGGTCCGCTGTGCCTATGCAACGATACGATTTATCGCCGTAGTTACCCGTTGCCGGGTGACAGCGGACATATAGCGCGGCGGCGCGAAACGTTCCAGTGGGTCCCTCAGGCGGCGCGGAGCGCGGTCGCGACCTTGTCGACGATCGGCTGCCACGCCGATTGCGGAACCAGCGTCGGCGCGGCGACGAGCGCCCGATAGCGTTCCAGCATCGCGCCGTTGATCTCGTCGGCGTCGTAGCGCCGGCTGAGCGTGAGGCCGGCATCGCCCGCCATCGCCGCGGCGCGCGGATCGGTCAGATACGTCGTCAACGCGTCCGCATAGCCGGCGATGTCGCCCGGTGCGACGAGCAGTCCCGAGATGCCGTGGTGGACGAGGTTCGATGTCCCCGTCGCCCGTGCGCCGACAACGGGCAGGCCGGACGCCATCGCTTCCAGCGTGACGTTGCCGAACGTCTCGGTCGTCGACGGGTTGAACAGCAGGTCGGCCGAGGCATAAGCGATCGCCAATTCGGCATCGGCGAGGTGGCCGGTGAAGATCGCCTGCGGCATCCGCGCCGCCGCCCAGGCGCGCGCCGGGCCGTCACCGACGATCAGCACGCGGTGGCCGACGCCCTGCGCCGTCAGGCGGTCGACCGTGTCGGCGAAGACGTCGAGCCCCTTTTCAATGACCAGCCGGCCGACAAAGGCGATGACGCGCTCGTCGTCGGCGATGCCGTGCGCCTGCCGCCAGGCGAGCGAGCGGCAGCCGGGGTTGAAGACGGCGGGATCGACGCCGCGGCTCCAGATCTTGACCGCCGTCGACATCCGGTCGGCGCGAAGCTGCTCGGCCATCGATTCCGACGGGGCATAGATCTCGGGCAGATCCTGATACAGGTTGCGCATCACCTGGGCCACGGTGCGGGTGACGAAGCCCAGGTTGTAGTAGGAGAAGTACGTGTCGAAGCGGGTGTGGACCGAGGCGACGACGGGGATGCCGCGCGCCCTGCCCCAACGCTTGGCGAGGAAGGCGACGCGGTCGGGCGCGGACAGGTGGATCAGATTCGGGGCGAACGCCTCGAGATCGCGGCGCGCGGCCCCGTTCAGCGCCCAGGCGACGCGGTAGTCGCCGCGGCCGGGGAACTTGAACGACGGCACCGAAATCAGCGTGCCGGTGGGCGGGAAGGCCGGCGTCTTGCTCGTCGGCGAATAGACGCGGACGGCGACACCCTGCCGCTCGAGATAGCCGACAAGACGGTTGAGCGTTCGGTTCGCCCCATCCTGGATATAGTTATAGTTACCCGAAAAGAGCGCAACGCGAAGCTGGTCCTGGCGCACTGGGCGGCATCCTCTCGGGTCCGGGCTGACGATAGGTACGTCGCCATTATGACTTTGATGGGGCAACGCGCGGGCGGCGACTTCGGCTGCATCATCGGCGCAAGTGGGCGAAATCGGCATCATCCGCCGGCAAGTGGCACGGACGAGGGGGTGTAGGACAGCGGATTGTGAAGGTCGCGCGGACGTTGGACGCAACAAAGCGGCACGCCGCGGCAAAGCCGCGCCGTCGGACGGGTCCGGCGGGTGTGGCCCGCCGGCCGGCCGGCCGGGCGTCGCGCGAGTCCGGTCAGTACCGGACGAACGTCGAGGAACGTTCGTCCGCTACCGACCGGCCGCGCTCAGCCGCCGACGACCTCGCCCAGCGGGCTCGCCAGCACGTCCGCTTCGGCCGGCAGCGGCACGGCCTTCGCCGCCTGCGCCGCGCGCAGCGCCGCGTCGCGGCTGGTGGCGGTAACGCGCATCCGCGCCATCGCCGCGCCCGTCCCCGCCGGGATCAGGCGGCCGACGATGACGTTCTCCTTCAGCCCCGTCAGCGTGTCGACCTTGCCCTGGACGGCCGCCTCGGTCAGCACACGCGTCGTCTCCTGGAACGACGCGGCCGAGATGAACGACTTGGTCTGCAGCGACGCCTTGGTGATGCCGAGCAGGATCGGCTTGCCCTCGGCAGGCGTCGCCCCCTTCGGCAGCTTGGCGTTCTGCTCCTCCATCTCCAGCCGGTCGACCTGCTCGCCGACGAGCATCGTCGTGTCGCCCGAGCGCGTGATCTCGACCTTCTGCAGCATCTGGCGAACGATCGTCTCGATGTGCTTGTCGTTGATCCGCACGCCCTGGAGCCGGTAGACCTCCTGGATCTCGGCGCACAGATACTCGGCCAGCGGCTCGATCCCGAGGACGTCGAGGATGTCGTGCGGGTTCGGGTTGCCGTCGATCAGATAGTCACCGCGGCGGACATAGTCGCCCTCCTGCACGCTGACGTGCTTCCCCTTGGGGATCATGTACTCGGCGACCTCGCCGTCCTCGCCGCGGATGTTGATCCGCCGCTTGGTCTTATAGTCCTTGCCGAACTCGACGCGGCCGTTGATGCGGGCGATGACCGCATTGTCCTTGGGCACGCGCGCCTCGAACAGCTCGGCCACCCGCGGCAGACCGCCGGTGATGTCGCGCGTCTTGGCGGCGTCCTTCGGGATGCGGGCAAGCACGTCGCCGGCCTCGACGTCCTGGCCGTCGGCGACCGACAGGATCGCACCGACCGCGAGCAGGTAGCGCGCCGCCTCTCCGCTCGCCTCGTCGAGGAGGGTGATGCGCGGACGCAGCTCCTCCTTCTGCTTGGCGCCGCGCCAGTCGGTGACGACCTTGTTGGCGATGCCGGTCGCGTCGTCGACGTTCTCCGACATCGACAGGCCCTCGATCAGGTCCTGGTACTTCACCTTGCCCGACTTCTCGGTGATGACCGGCAGGGTGTAGGGGTCCCATTCGGCCAGCCGGTCGCCCTTGCTGACGATGGCGCCGTCGAGGTGCATCAGCGACGTGCCGTAGGCGATGCGGTGGATCGACCGCTCGCGCCCGTCGCTGTCGAGCAGCACCAGTTCGCCGTTGCGCGCCATCGAGATGTTGCGCCCGCGGCTGTCGCGGATGGTGCTCATGTTGCGCAGCTGCACCGTGCCGTCGACCAGCGCGTCGAGGGTCGACTGCTCGCTGACCTGCGCCGCGCCGCCGATGTGGAAGGTCCGCATCGTCAGCTGGGTGCCCGGCTCGCCGATCGACTGCGCCGCGATGACGCCGACCGCCTCGCCGATGTTGACCGGCGTCCCGCGGGCGAGGTCGCGCCCGTAGCACTTGGCGCAGACGCCCGTCTTCGTCTCGCACAGCAGCGGCGAACGGATCTTGACCTCGGCCACCGCCGCCTTCTCGATCCGCGCGACGTCGACCTCGCTCAGCAACATCCCGGCCGGCGCGATGACCTCGCCGGTCTTGGCATCGACGATGTCGTCGAGCACGCTGCGGCCGAGGATGCGCTCGGCGAGGGAGACGATCGTGTTGCCGCCCTCGACGATCGCCTTCATCGTCATGCCGCGCTCGGTCTTGCAGTCGTCCTCGACGACGACGCAGTCCTGGCTGACGTCGACCAGCCGGCGCGTCAGATAGCCCGAGTTGGCGGTCTTCAGCGCCGTGTCGGCGAGCCCCTTGCGCGCGCCGTGGGTCGAGTTGAAGTATTCGAGGACGGTCAGCCCCTCCTTGAAGTTGGAGATGATCGGCGTCTCGATGATCTCTCCGCTCGGCTTGGCCATCAGCCCGCGCATCCCGGCCAGCTGCTTCATCTGCGCCTGCGAACCGCGCGCGCCCGAGTGCGCCATCATGTAGATGGAGTTGATCGGCTTCTCGCGGCCGCCGTCGTCGAGCGGACGCGCCGAAATCTCGCGCATCATCGCGTCCGCCACCCGGTCGCCGCAGCGCGCCCAGGCGTCGACCACCTTGTTGTACTTCTCGCCCTGGGTGATGAGCCCGTCCTGGTACTGCTGCTCGAAGTCCTTGACCATGGCGCGGGTGTCGCCGACCATCTTCGCCTTCTCCGGCGGGATGACCATGTCGTTCTTGCCGAAGCTGATGCCGGCCTTGAACGCGTTCTGGAAACCCAAGGTCATGATCGCGTCGGCGAACAAGACCGTCTCCTTCTGGCCGCAGTGGCGGTAGACGGTGTCGATGACGTCGGCGATCTCCTTCTTGGTGAGAAGGCGGTTGATGACCTCGAAGGGCACCTTGTGGCTCTTCGGCAGCGTCTCGCCGAGCAGCATCCGGCCCGGCGTCGTCGTCACGCGGCGGAGCACGGTGTTGCCGTTCTCGTCCGTCGTCTCGACGCGCGCGGTGATCTTCGAGTGCAGCGTCACCACCTTGGCGTTCAGCGCCTGGTGCACCTCGGCCATGTTGGCGAAGGCCATGCCGGCACCCGGCTCGCCCTCGCGGTCCATCGACAGGTAGTAGAGACCGAGCACCATGTCCTGCGACGGCACGATGATCGGCTTGCCGTTCGCGGGCGACAGGATGTTGTTGGTCGACATCATCAGCACGCGCGCTTCCAGCTGCGCTTCAAGCGACAGCGGGACGTGCACGGCCATCTGGTCGCCGTCGAAGTCGGCGTTGAACGCCGAGCAGACGAGCGGGTGGAGCTGGATCGCCTTGCCCTCGATCAGCACCGGCTCGAACGCCTGGATGCCCAGCCGGTGGAGCGTCGGCGCGCGGTTCAGCAGCACCGGGTGCTCGCGGATGACCTCGTCGAGGATGTCCCAGACTTCCTTCCGCTCCTTCTCGACCCACTTCTTTGCCTGCTTGAGGGTCATCGACAGACCCTTGGCATCGAGGCGCGAGTAGATGAACGGCTTGAACAGCTCGAGCGCCATCTTCTTCGGCAGGCCGCACTGGTGGAGCTTGAGCTCCGGACCTGTGACGATGACCGAGCGGCCCGAATAATCGACGCGCTTGCCCAGCAGGTTCTGGCGGAAGCGCCCCTGCTTGCCCTTGAGCATATCCGACAGCGACTTCAGCGGCCGCTTGTTGGCCCCGGTGATCGTCCGGCCGCGGCGGCCGTTGTCGAAAAGCGCGTCGACCGCCTCCTGCAGCATCCGCTTCTCGTTGCGGACGATGATGTCGGGCGCGCGCAGCTCGATCAGCCGCTTCAGGCGGTTATTGTGGTTGATGACGCGGCGGTAGAGGTCGTTCAGGTCCGACGTCGCGAAGCGGCCACCGTCCAGCGGCACCAGCGGGCGCAGCTCGGGCGGGATCACGGGGACGACGTTCAGCACCATCCACTCGGGACGATTGATCGGCGTCGTCTCGGCGGTGCCGTCGGGACCTACCTGCGGGATGAAGTGCTCGAGCACCTTCATCCGCTTGATGATCTTCTTGGGCTTCAGCTCCGACTTGGTGGTCTTCAGCTCCTCCTCGAGCGCGGCATACTCGGCCGGCGCGTCGATGTCCTCGAGCAGCTTGCGGATCGCTTCCGCGCCGATGCCGGCGATGAAGGCGTCTTCGCCGAACTCGTCCTGCAGCTGGACGTACTCGTCCTCGGTCAGCAGGGCGAACTTGTTCCACTTCTTGTCGGGCGTGCCCCAGCCGAGGAGCTTGCGCACCTCGTCGCCGTCGATGACGCCCGGCTCGAGAACGACGTACTGCTCGAAATAGAGGACGCGCTCGAGGTTCTTGAGCGGCATATCAAGCAGCGTGCCGATGCGGCTCGGCAGCGACTTCAGGAACCAGATGTGGGCAACCGGCGCGGCCAGCTCGATGTGGCCCATGCGCTCGCGGCGGACCTTCGAGACGGTGACCTCGACGCCGCACTTCTCGCAGACGATGCCCTTGTACTTCATGCGCTTGTACTTGCCGCACAGGCATTCGTAGTCCTTGATCGGACCGAAGATGCGCGCGCAGAACAGGCCGTCGCGCTCGGGCTTGAACGTGCGGTAGTTGATCGTCTCGGGCTTCTTGATCTCGCCGAACGACCACGACCGGATCTTCTCGGGCGAGGCGAGGCTGATCTGGATCTGGTCGAACGTCTCCGGCTTGGCGGCCGG
>JAFARM010000330.1 GCA_019245455.1 Sphingomonadaceae bacterium
GCTGCCGCCGCAGGCGGCCGCGCCTCCGGCTCAATCGGCGCCGCGGGCGCCGATTCCCCCCGCCGCCCCGGCCGCACCGAAACCGCGCTGAGACTTCGGCCGCGGGCGCGGAAGTGCTGCGGTCCGGCGCGATCGTCGCGCTTGCAAGCCCTTCGACGATATGATCTTCTCGGCTCCGCACGATAAGGGGAGTGCGGGTTCCATGCGCGCGTTCCGGCCAGGCTCGATCTTGTTTCTGACGGCGGCATCCCTCGCGCTTGCCGCCTGCGGCGGTGGCGGCGGCGACGGGTCCGGCGGGACCACGATGACGCCCGTCCCCCCGCCCCCACCCCCACCGCCGCCACCGCCGCCGCCGCCCTCCGCGCCGGCCTTCCGCACGCTCGCGAACCAGCCGCCGGTGCCGGTCTATCTCGCGATGCTGCTGACCGACGGCACGGTGATGATCCAGGCCGATCCGACCGGGCAGCCGGGCGGTTCGGCCGGCGATTTCTACCGGCTGACGCCGGACGCGAACGGCGATTATGCCGGCGGCACCTGGACGCACATGCCCGCGCCTCCGACCGGATACGCGCCCTACGCCTCGGCCGAGGCGGTGCTCGCCGACGGCCGCGTGCTGCTCGTCGGCGGCGAATATAATCAGGACGATTACAAGCTGCCCTTCGACCCCAGCGGGCTGACCAACATGTCGGCGGTGTTCGATCCCGTCGCCGGCAGCTGGACGATGATCCCGGCGCCGCCCGGGCAGCCCTATATCGGCGACGTGCCGTCGGCCGTCCTGCCCGACGGCCGCTTCATCTTCGGCAGCAAGCTCGACAAGAAGATGTGGTCGCTCGATCCGGCCACGCTCGCGTGGACGTCGATTCCGGCGACCGGCAAGAACGACGTCTTCGCCGAAGAGGGCTTCACCGAGCTGCCCGGCGGCAATGTCCTGACCGTCGACATGACGACGACGCCGCTATCGGAGCATTTCCTCTCCGCTTCCAACACCTGGATCCAGGACGGGCCGACGCCGGTGCCGCTGACCTCGCCCACCGACCATCCCGGCGGCCTCACCTACGGGCCGGCGCCGGTGCAGGTCGTCGGCGGCGTCACCTACGGCCCCGGTCCCACCGGCACCTATTTCCCGCCGGGTGAGATCGGTCCGGCAATGCTGCGCCCTGACGGTACCGTCTTCGCCACCGGCTCGGCGGCCAGCGGGCAGACGGGACATACGGCAATCTACCATCCTGGCGCGACGCCCGCCCAGGCCGGGACGTGGACCACTGGGCCCGATTTTCCGATCGCCGACAATGCCGGCGATTCCTCGGCCGCCTTGCTGCCGAACGGCAACGTCCTCGTTGCGGGCAACACGGGCACGCTGTTCGAGTTCGACGGCACGAATTTCATCGAGACCGCCGCCGGACCGGTCAATCCGAACAATGTCGGCGTGCCGGTCTTCCTGCTGCCTTTGCCCTCCGGCGAGGTGCTGGTGCTGACGCCGAACCTCAACGTCGAGGCGCGGCTCTACGTGCCGACCGGCGGCCCGCAAGCCGCGTGGGCGCCGACGATCACCAGCGTGCCGACAGCCCTCGCCCGCGGCCACACCTATGGGCTGACCGGAACCCAGCTCAACGGCCTGAGCCAGGCGGCGTCCTATGGGGACGAGCTGAGCTCGGCCACCAATTATCCGCTCGTCCGGCTGAAGAACAGCGCCACCGGCCATGTCTTCTACGCGCGCACGCACGATCACAGCTCGATGGGCGTGGCGACCGGAAGCATGCCGGTTACGACGAATTTCGACGTGCCGGCGGGCGCGGAAACCGGTTCCTATTCGCTCGTGGTCGTCGCCAACGGCATCCCCTCCGCCCCCGTTGCGGTGACGGTGAGCTAGGGCGCACATAGGTCCGGCATTCTCAACGCAGCGCCAGGCCGCTTGGTGACCGGCGCACGGAGCGATCGTGACGCGCTATGAAGTCCTGATCGTCGGGAGCGGCCATGCGGGCGCGCAGGCGGCGATAGCCCTGCGCCAAGGCGGGTTCGAGGGCAGCCTCGCCATCGCCGGGATGGAAGCCGAGCTCCCCTACGAGCGCCCGCCCCTGTCCAAGGACTATCTCGCCGGGGAGAAGAGCTTCGAGCGGCTGCTGATCCGGCCGGCGAACTTCTGGGCCGAGCGGGACGTGACGATGTTGCAGGGCCGGCGGATCGTCTCCGTCGATCCAGCCGCGAAACACGTGACGACCGCGGACGGGGAGGCGATCGGCTATGGCAGCCTGATCTGGGCCGCGGGCGGCGTGCCGCGGCGCCTGGCGTGCGAGGGCGGCGACCTTGCCGGCGTGCACACGGTGCGCAGCCGCGCCGACGTCGATCGCATCCTCGCCGAGCTACCGGCGGCGGAGCGAGCGGTGGTGATCGGCGGCGGTTATATCGGGCTCGAGGCGGCGGCGGTGATGCGCCGGCTCGGCAAGCGGGTGTGCATCGTCGAGGCGCTCGATCGCGTCCTCGCCCGCGTCGCCGGCGAAATGCTGTCGCGGTTCTACGAGGCCGAGCACCGAAGCCACGGCGTCGACGTCCGTCTCGGCGCCACCGTATCGGAGATCGAGGGCGAAGGCGGCAAGGCGCGCCGCGTCCGCCTCGCCGACGGCACGTCGCTGGCGGCGGACCTCGTCGTCGTGGGGATCGGCATCGAGCCGGCGGTCGCGCCGCTCCTCGCCGCCGGCGCGGAT
>JAFARM010000042.1 GCA_019245455.1 Sphingomonadaceae bacterium
CTGCCGCAGGTCGGGTGAAGGCGCGATTAATGCAAGGTCGTCAGGCGAGCGGGACCGCTTCGACGACATCGGCGGTCGTCAACGGCCGGTAGAGATGCGGGAACAGTGCGCCGCCGCGCGAAGGCTCCCACCGCAGCGCCGGCCCAAGCCGGTCGCCGTCGCAGGCGACGCGGACGACAGCGATCCCGGCGAAGTACTTCGCGCGGGTGCCCTCGACCTGTTCCGTCGTCGACAGGTGGATGAAGCCATCGCGCAGGTCGTCAGCCGAGCCGGCGAAGGTGCCCCCCGCCTCGAATTCGGCCCATTCGCCCGCGCGCAGCAGCTTGTAGACGAGCAAAGGACCTCCGGCGCCAAGGGGCGACGCCGGAGGTCTGTAACCGCCGCGCGGGCAGGATCAACCCGCGCGCTGTCGCAGGCCGTCAGCGGCGCGGCGTCGTGCCGAAGCCGTCGTCGAGCGGCGGCGTGCCGTCGATGCCGGTGGCCACGCGGTCGCGGTCGAGACGCGCGTTCTCGACCGAGTCGCCGGGCATCGCCGTGCTCGCCGAGCCGAGCGACGCTGCGCTGGCGTTCGGGACGCCCGTCGCCCCGCTCGTTGCACCCGGGCCGGTCGCGCCGCTGCCACCCACACCGGCAAACTTCTGCACGGGGTCGTGGTCGACCTCGACCTCGGTCCGGCGTACGGTGTCGTGGACGTTCTCGGTGTGCGTGTCGGCCGTCTTGCGGACGACGACCTCCTCGACGACACGCGCCTCCTTGGCGACGACGGCCTCCTCGGCGGTCTCGGTCATCTCGACGGTGCGCTCGCGCAGCAGATCGCCGTCGAGATCGCCAACGCCGAGCGCGCGGTCGACCGGGCGGCGCTCGACCTCGACGTGCTCGTCGCGCAGCGTCACCTGCTCGTTGACCGGCACCTCGCGGATGTACGAGCGGACGCGCGCACCGCCGCGCTCCACCTCGCGCTTGCCGACGCGCAGGCGCTCCTCGACGACCGGGATAACCTCCTCGGTTCCCTGCCCGCGCGCGTGGTCGTCGGCGAAGCGGCCGGTCCAGCCGCTGCCCCGCCAGTCGGCGGTGCGCTGGTCGAGATCGACGCTGCCGCCCTCGTCGAGGATGCGCACGGCGGCGTCGGCCTGCCGCTCATCCACTTCGGCCGACAACAGGTAGCCGCCGCGGCGGATGCCCTCGCCATAGGCGTGGCGGTCCTCGTCGGACACGAACAGATCCTTGAGCGACTGCCAGAAGCCATGGCCGCTGCCCGAGCCGGTCGTCGCCCCGGCGCTGCCCTGATCGGTGATGTGGATGTGGGCGGCGTCGATGTCGGAGGCGACCAGCCGCGCCTTGGCGGCTTCGGCATCGCTGCGGCTGTCGAACAACGCGGTGACGGTACGGCTCATGACATATTCTCCTTCATTGGGGGTCGCGTTCGATGACGGGGTGCTGCCGCCGCACGACGACGGTCTGGCTGACGTCCTCGGTCGCGGCGACGCGGCGCAGGTGCACCTCCTCGACCAGGATCAGGCGCTTGGTGACGACGATCTCTTCCCGCACGACGGGGACGACGATGGTGTCGCCTTCGTCGCGCACCGGCGGGACGGTCAGGACCTCCTTGCCGATCGCGCGCCGCTCGACCTCGACCGAGCTTCGCACGAGGCTTTCGCGGACGACGACCGGGTGCTCCTCGACCTGCGTCGTGACGCGGACGCGGCCGGTCGCCACCGCCCGCCTGCCGACGCTCAGCTGCTCCTCGACGACGGGCAGGACGATCTCGTCGGGCGGGTCGGCCATTCGGGTCGCGCCTCCGGGTCGGGGATGGCCCCAGAACCGACGCGGCGGGCGCGCGTTCCGCCGGCACGAGTGGCGGAGGCGAAACAATGCAGGGGCTTAGCGCCGGCGGCGGGCGATGGTCGCGCCCTTGCATTTGCTCGCGCTTCGGCGCACATAGCAGCCAGCCGAAGTTGCCTGCAACCGTCGAGCGGCGCTTCGCACGCCTTCTCTTGCCGTTTCTCGCTGCCGCGGCGTCCGGGTGCACCCGCGTCCGGGCCAGTGACCGTACAAGGAGCCAGCATGGCTGTCGGAACCGTTAAGTTTTTCAATGGCGTCAAGGGCTATGGCTTCATCGCTCCGGACGGCGCGTCAAAGGACGTCTTCGTCCACATCTCGGCCGTCGAGCGTGCCGGGCTCGGCGGACTGAACGAAGGCCAGAAGGTCAGCTTCGACGTCGAGAACGACCGTCAGGGCCGCGCCTCGGCCGTCAATCTCGCGCTGGCCTGACGCCTATGGCGAAGGAAGAGGCGCTGAAGGTCGAGGGTGTGATCGCGGAGATCCTGCCTGACGGCCGCTTCCGCGTGAAGCTCGAGAACGACCACGAGATCATCGCCTATACCGCGGGCAAGATGCGCAAGAACCGCATCCGCTCGATCGTCGGCGATCGGGTCCACGTCGAGATGACCGCCTACGACCTCGACAAGGGGCGGATCGTGTTCCGCGAGAAGACGGTCAACCCGCCGATGAACCAGCGCCGCTTCTTCCGCCGCTGACCGACGCGGGCCGGCCGATCGACCAGGGTGCCGATCGGTCGGCCGGTCGCGCCGAGCCGTTCCCCGGTGCGGCGGCGTCGCTCACGCCTCCAGGATCAAGTTGACCAGTTCGTCGGGCTTGTCCTCCTGCAGGAAGTGGCCGGCGCCGGCGATGATCCGGTGCGGTTGCCCCTTGGCCCCCGGTACCCGCTCGATGAACGGCTTCTCGCCGCCGCGCGTGACGGCGTCGGAGTCGCTGAAGCAGGTGACGACCGGCCGGTCGAAGCGGGCCAGTTCAGCCCACGCCGCCTTGTTCTCCGCCACCGACGCGTGCTCGGGCGTGATCGGCACCAGCACCGGGAACTGCCGCGCACCGGCCTTGAACGTCTCGTCCGGGAACGGCGCGTCGTAGGCGGCGATCTCCTCCGCCGAGAGCTGCCGTACGCAGCCGCCCTTGACGATGCCGCCGACGTGGAACACCGGCACCTCCTGGCTGAACTTGAGCCAGGCGGCGAACCCGTCCGACCAGCCCGTGCCGATCGGCAGGCCGGTGTTGCCGACGACCAGCCGGGCGAAGCGGTCGGGCATCGCGGCGACCAGGCGCAGCCCGATCAGCCCGCCCCAGTCCTGGCAGAACAAGGTGATGTTCGTCAGGTCGAGCCCGGTCAGCCACTGCGTCATCCAGTCGACGTGACCCTCGTAGGTGTAGTCCTCGCGCCGCGTCGGCTTGTCGGAGCGACCGAAGCCGATCAGGTCGGGGGCGACGACGCGGCGACCGGCGGCGACCAGCGGCGGCACGAAGCGCCGGTAGAGATACGACCACGTCGGCTCGCCGTGCATCAGCAGTACGGGGGCGGCGTCGCGCGGCCCCTCGTCGACGTAATGGAGGCGCAGGGCGGTGCCGTCGCCGGCGCGAACCTCGGCATAGTGCGGAGCGAACGGATAATCTTGGAGGCCCTCGAAACGTTCGTCGGGCGTGCGAAGGACCTGCATGATCGTCTCCCCAGGGGTGGTCCTGCCACCCTACAGCGTCAGCGCGCGCTTGCTAGCACCGGATACAGCGTCGCGACGAGCGTCAATGCGGCGGCGACGTTGAACCAGCGCAGGCGGACGGGATCGGCAAGGAAGCGGCGCAGCGACGTGCCGAGCACCGCCCACAGCCCGACGGACGGCAGGTTGACCGCGCCGAACACCAGCGCCATGGCGACGACCGCTGCCGAACGATCGTGCGCCGGCAGATACGCCGTCGCCGCGGTCAGCGCCATCGTCCACGCCTTCGGATTGACCCACTGAAAGGCGGCGGCGGCGAGAAAGGTCATCGGCCGGGCGCGGCCACGTCCCTGGGCATCGGGCAGCGGTGCCGTCGCGATCTTCCACGCGAGATACAGGAGGTAGGCGACCGAGACCCACTTGACGATGCCGAGCAGCCCCGGAACCAGCGCGGTCACGCTCGCCGTCGCGGCGCCGACGATCGCCACCATCACGGTGAAGCCAAGCGCGACGCCCGCCATGTGCGGCAGCGTGCGGCGAAAGCCGAAGTTGATGCCCGACGCGAGCAGCATCAGGTTGTTCGGCCCCGGCGTGATCGAGCTGACCAGCGCGAAGGCGGCAAGGGCGAGGAGGAGCGACGTCGTCATGCCGGTAGTTTACCCGGCCGGCCGCGGTGGGTGGTTGCAAACTGACGTCGTTTCGCGCCAGGAACGCAACCGATGAGCGACTTGGACGCGATCAACCGCAGGATCGTGCAGGCGCTGGCCGCCGACGGTCGGCTGAGCAACCTCGACCTCGCCGCGCGAGTCGGGCTGTCGCCGTCGGCGTGCCTGCGGCGGGTGCAGGAGCTGGAGCGCAGCGGCGTCATCCGCGGCTACCGCGCGGTCATCGATCCGGCGGCCACGGGCGGCGGCTTCCTCGCCTATGTCACGATCGGGCTGGCGACGCATACCAAGGCGGCGCAGGCGGCGTTCGAGGCGGCGGTGGCGCGGGCGCCCGAGGTGCGCGAATGCCACAACGTCACCGGGGGCATCGAGTATCTGCTGCGCGTCGAGGTCGCCGACCTTGCCGCGTACAAGTTCTTCCATACCGAGGTGCTCGGCGTCATTCCCGGACTGGCGCGGATCACCTCGTTCATCGTCATGGACTCGCCCAAGGACGAGCGCGCCTGACGCCTGTCACGAAGCGGTCACGACGCGCGGCGAAGCAAGGGCGGATGGGCGAAGACGAGCCTCCCGAGTACGGCACGGGGCGCGGGACGGCGGGCGAGGTGTTCGCCGCCTTCCTCGCGCTGGGCGTCAGCGCGTTCGGCGGGCCGGTCGCGCACCTCGGCTATTTCCGCGCCCGTTTCGTCGGACGGTGGCTGAGCGAGGCTGGCTTCGGCGATTTGGTCGCCTTGTGCTCGGTGCTGCCGGGGCCGACATCGAGCCAGGTCGGCGCGGCGATCGGCTTCCGCCGGGCCGGCTGGGCGGGGGCGGCGGCGGCGTGGACCGGCTTCACTTTGCCCTCGGCAGTGCTGATGATCGCCGTGGCGTTGCTCGCTCGCGGGATTGATGGTCGTGTTCTGTTCCATGTGGAACACGGCCTCGCCCTGGCGGCGGTGGCGATCGTCGCGCAGGCGGTCGTCGGCATGGCGCGGAGCCTGACGCCCGACTGGCCGCGCAAGGGGTTAGCCCTCGCCGCGGCGGCGATCGTCGCTGCCGGCGGGGCCTTCGGACAGGTCGCGGCGATCGCCGTCGGGGCGGCGGCGGGGGCGTTCCTGCCACGCGTCGCCGTGCCCGCTGCCGTGCGCACCCCGCGGATGCGGCCGGTCACGGCGACGCTGGTGCCGGTCGCGATCCTCGTGACGCTGCTGGTCGCGGCGTTCTGCACCGCCCAGGTCACGGGCAGCCGCAGCGCGGCGCTCGCCGCGGCGTGCCTCAGGGCGGGCGCGCTGGTGTTCGGCGGCGGCCACGTCGTCCTGCCGCTGCTCCAGGCGAGCGTCGTCCCGCACCTCGTCGGCCGCGACGCCTTCCTCGCCGGCTACGGCGCGGCGCAGGCGGTGCCGGGGCCGCTGTTCACCTTCGCCGCCTTCCTCGGCGCGACCGTCGGCGGCGTCGGCGGCGGGCTGATCGCGCTCGTTGCCCTGTTCGCGCCGGGGATGCTGCTCCTTGCCGCCGCGCTGCCGTGGGCGGGGGCGGTAACGAGCGGACGAACGCGCGCCGCGGTCGCCGGCGTCAACGCCGCCGTCGTCGGCGTGCTCGCCGCGGCGCTGGTGTCGCCGGTCGGCACGGCGGCGATCCTTGGGCCGGGCGACGCCCTGCTCGCCGCCGCCGCGCTCGCCGCGCTCCTCGCCCGCGCGCCGCCGCTCGCCGTCGTCGCCGCGCTGGTCGCGGTGCAGGTCGTGTGAGGCAGTCAGGGCAAGCGGCCGCCGTCCGCCACCGCGTCGCCGAAGGATCGGCGCTTCCCCGTCGCGAGGGGGAAGCGCAGGCGGAACGCGGCGGCGGGGGTTTGTGCAAGGGGCCGCCGACGCTAAGAACGCGGCCATGTGTATCGATCTGTCTGCCCTGACCGCCGCCTACGCCGACCGCCGCCCCGACCCGGCCGACCCGGCGCAGCGCGTCGCGTTCGGCACCTCGGGGCATCGCGGATCGGCGCTCGATACGACGTTCAACGAGGACCATATCCTCGCCACGACGCAGGCGGTCGTCGACTGGCGGGCGGCGCACGGCGTCGATGGGCCGCTGTTCCTCGGCCGCGACACGCACGCCCTGTCGGAGCCGGCGTGGATCACCGCCCGCGAGGTGCTCGCCGGCAACGGCGTCGACGTGCGGATCGACGCCGGCGGCGGCTTCACGCCGACGCCGGGGGTCAGCCACGCCGTCGTCGCGCACAACCGCGGCCGCACCGCGCACCTCGCCGACGGCATCGTCGTCACGCCGTCGCACAACCCGCCGCGCGACGGCGGGTTCAAGTACAACGGCCCCGACGGCGGCCCGGCCGACACGGGCATCACCGGCTGGATCGAGGCGCGCGCCAACGCCCTGCTCGCGGAGGGGTTGACCGGGGTCCGCCGCGCCGCCGCCGGGCGCGTGCCGTTCGATTTCGTCGCCGGCTATGTCGAGGACCTGCCCAGCGTCGTCGATGTCGCCGCGATCGCCGCCGCCGGGGTCCGGATCGGCGTCGATCCGCTGGGCGGGGCGAGCGTCGCCTGGTGGCCGCGCATCGCCGAACGCTTCGGGCTCGACCTGACGGTGGTGAACGAGGCCGTCGACCCCGCCTTCGCCTTCATG
>JAFARM010000424.1 GCA_019245455.1 Sphingomonadaceae bacterium
CCGACGGCGTGTGGGCGGTCGCCGGCGGGATGCACGGCATCGCCCGAGCGCTGGCGGCGCTCGCCGAGCGGCACGGCGCGGTGCTGCGCTACCGCGCCCCCGTCGCCGAGGTGCTCGTCGGGCGCGGCGGCGCGGCGGGGGTCGTGCTGGCGTCGGGCGAGCGGCTGCCGGCGCGCGCGGTCGTGGTCAACGCCGACCCGCAGGCGCTTGCGGCGGGGCTGTTCGGCACGGACGCGCGCCGCGCGGTGCCGGCGATGGCGGCGGCCGAGCGGTCGCTGTCGGCGCTGACCTGGACCGGCGTCGCGCGGCCGGCGGGGCTCGCGCTCGACCACCACACGGTGGTCTTCTCCGACGATTACGGGGCCGAGTTCGCCGACCTCGCCGCCGGCCGCCTGCCGCGGAACCCAAGCGTCTACCTGTGCGCCGCCGACCGCGCCGCCGGTGCCGCGCCACCGGCCGAGGAGGCGATCCACCTGATCGTCAACGCGCCGCCGGTGGGCGACGGCTTGCCCGCCGACGCGGTCGCCGCCGGCAAGGACGCCGCCCTCGCGTCGCTGCGCGCGGGTGGCGTCGACCTCAACCCCGGCGACGGCGAATGGACGACGCCGGCCGACTTCGCCGCGCGCTTCCCGGCGACCGGCGGCGCGCTGTACGGCCGCGCCTCGCACGGCTGGCGCGCGAGCTTCCAGCGGCCGGGTGCGGTGACGCGAGTCCCCGGCCTGTTCCTGGCGGGCGGCGCGACCCACCCCGGTGCCGGCGTGCCGATGGCGGCGCTGTCGGGACGGCTGGCGGCCGACGCGGTCCTGGCCGCACGATGAGGGGGCCCGGCCCGGCCTTCGACGGCGACGTGCCGCCCGGCGGCTACCGCTGGTGGTACGTCGACGCGGTCAGCGACGACGGGGCCCACGGCCTGACGCTGATCGCCTTCGTCGGCAGCGTGTTCTCCCCCTATTACGCTTGGAGCGGACGCGCGCAGCCCGAGAACCATGTCGCGGTCAACGTCGCCCTGTACGCGCCGGGGACCAAGCGCTGGGCGATGACCGAGCGCGGCAGCCGCCGGCTCGACCGCGGCCCGGCGCACCTCGTCATCGGGCCGAGCCTGCTCCGCTGGGACGACGGCACGCTGGTGGCGACGATCGACGAGGTCGCGGCGCCGCTGCCGGCGCGCCTGCGCGGGACGGTGCGCCTGACGCCGCTCGCCGAGGTCGGGCAGGCGTTCGCGCTCGACCCCGCCGGCCGCCACCGCTGGCGGCCGATCGCGCCGCGCGCGCGGGTCGAGGTGGCGATGACCGCGCCTGCCGTGCGCTGGGCGGGTACCGGCTATCTCGATTCGAACGCGGGCGACGAGCCGCTCGAGGACGGCTTCGCCGACTGGGACTGGAGCCGCGCCCACCGCCGGGCCGACACCGTCGTGCTGTACGACGGTGTCCGCCGCGACGGCAGCGCCTTCAGCCTGGCGCTCAGGATCGGCGATGACGGCACGGTCGAGGAGGTGCCCGGCCCGCCGCGCTTCCGCCTGCCCGGCAGCGCGTGGCGCATGGCGCGCGGCACGCGGGTCGACCCCGGCGGCGTCGCCCGCGTCACCCGCACCTGGGAGGACAGCCCGTTCTACGTCCGCTCGGCGCTGGCGACGCGGCTGCTCGGCGAGGACTGCGCCGCGGTGCACGAGAGCCTGTCGCTCGACCGCTTTCGCATGGGCCTCGTCCGCGCCATGCTGCCGTTCCGGATGCCGCGGCGGGGCTAGGTCCCATCCCGTCATCCCCGCGAAAGCGGGGACCCAGCTCCCGCAGCTCGAGGAGATGGGTCCCCGCTTTCGCGGGGATGACAGGTCGTTGTTTATCCGTTCACTTCTTCCGCACGCTCCACAGCTGCCACGCCGCCAGCCCCAGCACGACGACCGCGAAGAACAGTCCTTCGACCGCGCCCAGACCCATCACACCCCCCAGTCGTCCGCCGCCTGCCCGATCAGCCGCACCGCACCCGCGGGATCCTCCTCGTGCGCGAGGTGGCCGAGCGCGGGTAGCGCCACGACCTCCGCCCCCGGGACGCGCCCGGCGACATCGCGCGACACCTGCGGCGGCACGGTCGTGTCTCGCTCGCCGACGACCAGGCGCAGCGGCGACGTCAGCTTCGGATAGTCGGCGGCGAGCGCGGCGAGGTCCCAGTTGGCCATCATCGCCAGCGCGCCGGCGACATGGTCGGCGCGGCGGAACAGCCGCGCGTAAAGCTCGGTCCCGCGCGCGTCGAGAGTCGATCCGGTCGAGCCGAGCAGCCGCTCGACCGCTCCGGGGCTGCGCGCCTGCCAGGCGAACAGCGCCGGCACGACGGGATTGACGAACAGCAGCCGCGCCAGCGTCGGGAAGATCGCCGCCGCCATGCCTGGGAAGGGCAGCAGCGCGCCGTTGAAGGCGACGACCGGCACCGGCGCCGCGAGGCTGAGCTTCAGCGCCAGCGCCGCGCCGGCCGAGTGGCCGACGACCAGCGCCGGATCGACCCCGAGCGCCGCCGTCAGCGCCGCCACCGCCGCCGCCATCGCCGGCAGCGTCGGGCTGGTCAGCGCGGAGGTGAAGCCGTGGCCCGGCAGATCGGGGGCGACGACGGTGAACCGCCCGGCCAGCACCGGCAGCACGTCGCGCCAGCTGTGCGTCGCCGCCCCCGTGCCGTGGAGCAGGAGGACGACCGGGCCCGAGCCGGCAACCTGGACGTGCCAGCGCACGCCGCCGGCGGCGACGAAGCGGCTGTGCTCGCGGTTGGGCCAGTCGCCGCCGTCGGCGCGCCACGACGGCGGCGAGGCGAGGGGCGGGAGGGCAGCGACGGTCATGCCGCCAGCGCCCGCACCACGCCCGCCATCGCCGCCGCGCCCGCCGCCGGCAAGGCGGCGTAGCGCGCCGCCATGGCGGCGGCGAGCGCCTCGCCGTCGGGCCGCGGGCGGACCGAGGTGTCGATGAACGCCGCCGCGATTCCCCCCGCCGCGAGGGCGCGGGCCGCGGCGAGCGCGTCGGCGGCGGCGCGGTCACGCGACATCGTTCCGTCGGCGGCGATGTTGGCGCGGCCGTCGGTCAGGACGACGATCGCCGGCGTCCGCCCGCGCCGCCGCTCGGCCCGTGCCAGCGCCGTCGCCATGGCGAGCCCCAGCGCCAGCGGCGTGCCGCCGCCGCCGGCGAGGTCGGCGAGGACGCGCTTCGCCCGCGCCAGCGACCGCGTCGGCGGCAGGACGATCTCGGCGACGGTGCCGCGGAAGGCGACGAGCGCGACCTCGGCGCGGGTGACATAGGCCTCGGCGAGCAGCAGCTCGACCGCGCCCTTGGCCTCTGCCAGCCGCGCCGCGGCGGCCGAGCCGCTGGCGTCGACGGCGAAGATCGTGGTCGTCGCCGACCGTTCCGCGAAGCGCGCCACGCGGAAGTCGTCGCGACGCACGACGACGCGCGTCTCGCCGGCAGCGCGGCGCAGGCGCTGCCACGGGGCGGCCGCGCACAGCGTATCGACCAGCGCCAGCCGCGCGCCGCCGCGCAGCGAGCCGG
>JAFARM010000050.1 GCA_019245455.1 Sphingomonadaceae bacterium
TGAGCATGAGCGGGCTCGGTAGACGCCGGCTTCGACACGCTCCGCATGAGCGGGTGAGATCACCGTGCCGGCGGTGGTGTGCCCTTCATTCCCCGCCACAGTGCCTTGTTAAAGGCGTCGGTGTCGAGCTTGTCTTCCTGGCTGAAGTCCTGCCCCGCCGTCGCCGCCGCCCACCACGCCGCGCTACGCTCGGGGGCGAGGCCCTTGGGCCGCGCGGTGGCGGCGGTGCGCGTCGCCGGCTTGGGCAAGGCGGTCGCGTCGAGCACCGCCGGCCAGCGCGCCGTATAGGTCCAGTCGCCCAGCTTCGGATCGAAGGCATCGGCCATCGGCAGCGCCAGGCTGTCGTTCAGCCCCAGCGGCGGCAGGTCGAGCAGCCGCTCGATCGTCTTCAGCAGGTTGACGGTCGAATAGCGCGTCGACACCACCACCCCCTGCCGCACGCCGGGCCCAACGAGGAAGGCGACCGAACGGTGCGCGTCGACGTGGTCGGCCCCGTTCTGCGCGTCGTCCTCGACGACGGCGATCAGCGTGTCCTTCGCCGCCGGCGAGTGGGCCAGCATCTCGGCGACGCGCCCGATGGCATAGTCGTTGTCGGCGATCTGCCGGTCGGGCGTGTTGACCCCATCGATCGCCTCGTCGAAGTCGCCGAAGTGATCGTGGGCGAGACGAAGCAGCGTCAGCCGCGGCGTCTGCCCGGCCGCGGCACGCGGCAGCCAGTCGCGCGCCCATTCGTCGACCAGCCAGTAATCGGGGAAGCCCTGGTCGAAGCTGCGGAAGTAAGTATCGGTCACCGGCGCGAGGCGCGCGTCGGCGGCCCAGCCGACCTGGAGCTTGGCGTCGAACGGGTGGCGCTCGCGTGGGATGCGGTTGGCGCCGGCCTCCTTCCCGTAGCGCGCCAGGTCGCCGTAGAAGCCGTAGTTGCGGACGGACAGCCCCTTCGTCATCGCCGCCGCCCACAGCGTCCCCGCTCCGGCGGCCCCGTCGGGTGCATCGGCGGCGGACAGGTCGGCGGTGCCGGCGAGCAGGTCGGGATCGTCGGGCACGTCGGGGTTGGCGGCATGGCGCTCGGCAGGGCTGAGCGACACGTTGACGAAGCGGTTTGTCCCCTCGCTCTCGTACGCCAGCCCCTTGCCGGCGTAACCCACCGGCGTGATCCGCTCGAGCAGGTCGAGCGCGCGCGCCTGCGTCGACCAGCTCCACCCCGTCCCCGACACCTCGCCCGAATCGAAGAAGCGGTCGAAGGTGACGAAAGCCCTCGCGAACTGGTGGTGGTTGGGCGTGATCGCCTCCGGGAACAGCGTCAGCCGCGGGTCGCCGTTGCCGGGCTTGAGGTCGCCGAGCACCTGGTCGTAGGTGCGGTTCTCCTTGACGATGTAGATGACGTTCTTCACCCGCCCGCGCATCGCCGCCATGACCTTCTCGGCGGCATCGGCCTGCGCCCGGCTCGGCAGGCCGGTGTTGGCCAGCACACGCGCGGTCAACCGGGTGAGCTCGGCCTTGGCGGGCGGCGGCAGGGTCAGCAGCGACCCCGTCTGCTTCTGGAGGACGTACTGGCCCGACGCGCGGCACTTCGCGCCACCTTCGGACGCCGTTTCGAGGCTGTCGCGGCAGGCGCCGGGGTTCGGCCCCGGCAGGCCCTTGAAGTTGGCCACCGCCAGCCGCCCGCCGGCGACCGCAACGGCATCGGGATACCAGCCCGTCGGCACCAGCCCGGCGAGCGCCGCGGGGCTGCCCGACGGCCGCGCCAGCGTCGCCGCGAGGTCGATCGCCGCCACCGCGTCGAGGCCGCCGAGGCTGATCCACAGGCGGTCGCCGGCGAGCGTCAGCGCGTTCGGATTCAAGCCCTTCGGCCGATCGGTCGGGCTGTCCGAGCCGCGCAGCAGCAGCGGGTATTCGGCCACCGAGCGCCCGTCGGCGGCGAGCGCGATCAGCGTGTCGGCGTTGTCGCCGGTCGCCATGACCCGCCCGTCGGGGAGAGAGAGGAGGGCGGTCGGTTCGGCGAGCGTCTTCGCCCGGGCGGCGACCGCCAGCGCGCCGTCGTCCGTGACCGTTACCGTGATCATCTCCCTGTCGCGGGGGCTCACGACGACGGCGCGCCCCGCCCCGGCCATGGCGATGCGGAACGGATAGGTCCCGCCGGGCACGCCGCGCTGCGCCGGGTCGAGCTTGCCCGGACGCAGGTCGAGCTCGGCCGCGACCTTGCGCGCCGTCAGGTCGACGAGGCTGACCGAATCGTTGAAGAAGTTGGCGACCAGCAGCCGCGTCGGCGAGGCCCAGGCGACCCCCGCCGCCGCCGGCTTGACGTGCAGGCCCAGCCCCGCCGTGTGGCCGAGCGCGACCGGCGGCCCATCGGGCGTCAGCGCCGTTCCGTTCCAGGCGAACACGACGACCGCGTCGCCGACGCCCAGCGTCACTGCCAGCCGCGTCCCGTCGGGCGACCAGGCGAGCCCGGCGAAGGTTGCCGGCAGCGGCACCTCGGCAAGCTTGGTCGCCCCCTTCGCGTCGGGGCGAAAGATCATCAGCCGCTCGGTCGAATGCGCCCGGTCGGGCTTGCCATCGGGCATCGCCATGCCGTTGAAGCCGCTCGTCAGCAGCGCCACCACCGTGCCGTCAGGCGAGGCGGCGAGCGCCGCCGGATTGGTGATCGCGACCGACCCCGGCCTCCCGTCGAGCGTCCCGAGCGGCGTCAGCACCGCGCCCTTGGCGGCGAGCGGGGTCAGGCGGATGTTCGACGGCGACACGTCGTCGTCGGCGTCGCGCGCGGCGGCGGGTCCCGCCAGTGCCAGCGCCATCGCCAGTGCCCAAGCCGCCGTGCGCATCGCCGCTCCCCTCGTCTGCCGCCGTCCCGTCTAGCGTCCTGCTCCCGGCACGCCAATGCCGGCCGCGGCGGGCGCGACCGGCATTACTGCGGCTTCGTGACGGTTCGGCTTACAGCGCCGCCGGCGTGACGGGTGCGGGGACCTGGGCGCGCGCCGCGGTCATCGCCTGATGGATGCAGTGCGTCTCGTCCATCGCCGCGTCGGGGCTGCGGTCGCCGGTGGCGCAGACCGCGCGCGCCGCGCTCAACAGGCGACGGTCGAGCGTCGCGCGGCCGGCCTTGTTGGCGAGGTTGAGATCGGCATAGTGGACCTTGGCCGAACGCGGCGCTTCGGCGGCAGCCGCCGGCGCGGTCGCGGCGACGAGACAGACGCCGGCGCAAAGGGCGGTGCCCAGCGTGCCCAGGACGGCGCGGGTCAGGGTCGTGTTGACGGTCGTGAACATGGTGGCTCTCCCGGTTGCGGGGACCGCCGGACCATCCGGTGCCCCATGCCACCGGCTTTGCATCGCCCGTGCCAAGTCACTGCAGGCGAGCGGTATCAGTGACTTAGTCAATAGCGCGGCCATCGCCTGCTGACTGCACGATGAACCGGCACCAACTCTTGGCGGCGGTTGCCAACGCTTGGCGCAACTAGCCGCGGAAGCGGCGGACGAGCGAACTCGTGTCCTGCCGCCGCCCGCCCATCGCCTGGACGTCGCCGTAGAACTGATCGACGAGCGCGGTTGCCGGCAGGCTGATGCCCATGCGCTTGGCCTCGTCGAGCACCAGCCCCAGGTCCTTCCTCATCCAGTCGACGGCGAAGCCGAAGTCGAACGTGCCCTTGGCCATCGTCAGCGCGCGATTGTCCATCTGCCACGACTGCGCCGCGCCCTTGCCGATGACGTCGAACACGCTCCCAGCGTCGAGCCCGGCGGCGAGCGCGAAGTGCACCGCCTCGGCCAGCCCCTCGAGCACGCCGGCGATGGCGATCTGGTTGACCATCTTGGTCAGCTGGCCGCTGCCCGCCGGCCCCATGTGGCCGACGCGCCGGGCATAAGCGGCGAGCACCGGCTCGGCCGCCGCGAACGCCTCTGGCGAGCCGCCGCACATGATCGTCAGCGCGCCCTTTTCCGCCCCCGCCTGCCCGCCCGACACCGGCGCGTCGACCACCAGCACGTCGCCGCGCGCCGCCGCCAGCTCGCGCGCGATCGCCGCCGAGACGGTCGTGTGGTCGACGTAGAGCGCGCCGGGCCGCATCGCCGCCAGCGCCCCTCCCTCCAGCATCACCTGGCGCAGGTCGTCGTCGTTGCCGACGCAGGTCAGGACGACATCGGCATCCTGCGCGGCTTCGGCCGGGGTCATCGCGCGGCGCCCGCCGTGTTCGGTGACCCACGCCTCGGCACGGGCGGCGGTGCGGTTGTAGACGGTGACGCCGTGCCCGGCGCGGGCGAGGTGCCCGGCCATCGGATAGCCCATGACGCCGAGGCCGAGGAAGGAGACGCGCATCGCCTTCCCTTACGGCCGGCGCGCCGGGGTGGCCAGCGGCGTCAGTGCCGCGTCGTCGCGCGGGCGACGACGCGCAGCAGCTCCTCGGTGCGGAACGGCTTCTGCAGGACGAAGTCGCGGTCGATGATGCGGTCGACCGCGGCCATGTCGGCATAGCCCGTCGCCATGACGACGGGAAAGCCGGGGATGCGGTCGAACACCTGCCGGATCATCTCGACGCCGTTCATTTCCGGCATGGCGAAGTCGACGACGAGCGCGTCCGGCTGCACGGCGTCGAAGTGGAGCATCCCCTCGCCCGCGCTCGCCGCCGCGGTCACCCGGTAGCCGTTCGTCTCCAGCGTCTCGACGATGAAGCGGCGGACGCCGTCATCGTCGTCGACGACCAGGATGTGGGCGTCGCGCGGGGCAGCGAGGCGAACGGCCTCGACCGCGGCGTCGCCGGTCGCCGGGGCAGCGGCGCGCGGCAGGTCGAGCGTGAACGTCGTCCCCTCGCCCGGCACGCTGTCGAGCCCGATCGCACCCCCCGACTGCTGCATCACAGCGTAGACCTGCGTCAGGCCAAGCCCGGTCCCCTTGCCCGTCGCCTTGGTCGTGAAGAAGGGATTGAACACCTTGTCGATCAGGTGCGGCGGGATGCCCGTGCCGCTGTCGGCGACGGTCACCCGCGCCAGGTCGCCCGCCGCCGCCGCGGCGATGCGCAATGTGCCGCCACCGGGCATCGCGTCGCGCGCGTTGATCGCGAGGTTGAGCACCGCCAGCTCGAACTGGTTGGGGTCGGTCGTCGCCCACAACGGTGCCGTGCCGGCGTCGATGTCGACGGCGACGTCGCTGCCGATCGTGCGCGCGAGCAGGTCGGCCATGTTGCGGAGCAGCGCGGTGAGGTCGACCGCCTCCAGGCTCAGCCGCTGCGACCGGGCGAAGACGAGCAGCTGCTGCGTCAGCTTGCCGGCGCGCTCGACCGCCTGCTGCGCCAGCGCCACCTGGCGGCGGGTACGATCCTCGCCGGTGCGCAGCTGGACCAGTTCGAGGTTGCCGCCGATGACGGTCAGCAGGTTGTTGAAGTCGTGCGCGATGCCGCCGGTCAGCTGCCCCACCGCCTCCATCTTCTGCGCCTGCGCCAGCGCCGCCTGCGCCCGCTCGCGCTCGGCGATCTCCTGCGTCAGGCGGTTGTTGGCCGCGCTCAGCTCGTCGGTGCGGCGCAGGATGCGCTGCTCGAGCGTGGTGTTGAGCCGCTTCAGCCGCCGCTCGGCGCGCTTCAGCGCGTCGAGGTGCTGCCCGGCCTCGTACTGCCGCTCGCGGCCGCGCAGCGCCGACGACACCGCGCTGTTCAGCGTGTCGCCGTGGATCGGGCGTTCCAGGATGACGACGTTGCCGAGCGCCTCGATGGTCCGCTGCGCGTCCGCCGGCCGCCGCCCGACGCGCTTCGTCGACAGCAGGATGAACGGAAAGTCGGACCACGGCGGCTGGTCGTCGAGCACGGTCGTCAGCGGCGCGATCGCCGTCGCGTCGATCGACTCCTCGGTGATGAGGGCGGTCCCCGCGCCTTCCTCGAGCCGCTCGGCGAGGTCGGCGGCGGAGCGGCAGACGACCGTCGTCCGCCCGGCACGGCGCATCAGGTCGGCCAGCACGTCGGCGTCGCGGCCATGGGACGCGAGGATCAGGACACGCAGGCGCACCTAGTCGCCCGCGCGCGGTTCGGCACCGAGCAGCGGCGTGCGGCCGCGATAGGTCGGCAGCCCGGTCAGCACGCCCTCGAAATTGGCCAGCGGTTCGCCGACGACGATGCCGTCGGGCGTCAGCTGGAACTCGCGGATGCTGGTCTGGTGCATCGTCGTCCGACTCTTGGCGATCGAGATCGCCTTCAGCACGTTACCGGCAGCCTCGAAGTAGCGGAACAGGATGATCGTGTCGGACAGGTAGCTGAGATCGACCTCCGACCGCACGTCGCCGACCAGGCCGTGCTGGCCCAGGATGACCATCGTCTGCACGCCCTGCTGGTTGAGGTAGCTGAGCAGCTCGTGCATCTGCAGCAGCAGGAACTTCTCGCCCGGCATCGCCTGGAGGAAGGCGTTGAGGCTGTCGATGGCGACGAAGCGCGCGCCGTCCTCGACCGCGCCGCGCACCCAGTTGCTGAACTCGCCCGGCGACAGTTCGGCCGGGTCGATCTGCTTGATCGACAGCGCGCCCGAGGCGAGGTGCGGTTCCAGGTCCATGCCCATCGCCGCCGCCCGCGCCAGCAGCGTCGCCCGCCCCTCGTCGAACAGGAAATAGGCGACGCGCAAGCCCCGCGCGATCGACGACAGCGCGCAGCGGATGGCGAGCGTCGTCTTGCCGACCCCCGAAGGCCCGTTGAGCAGCGTGTTGGTGCCGAGCATGACGCCGCCGCCGAGCATCTGGTCCAACGCCGCGACGCCCGTCGAGACGAGGTCGGCCTGGAACGCGCGGTGGTAATCGGCCGCGATCAGCCGGGGGAAGATCACGACGCCGCCGGTGTTGATGACGAAGTCGTGGTAGCCACCGCTGTACCGCGTGCTGCGCATCTTGACGATCCGCAGCCGGCGGCGTTCGGAGCCGAAATCCTCGACTGTCTGCTCGAGCGTGATGACGCCGTGGGCGATGCTGTGCAGCTGCAGGTCCGACGGGTCCGAACTGCGGTCGTCGAGCAGCAGCACGGTGCAGTTCTTCAGGGTGAAATACTGCTTGAGCGCGAGGATCTGGCGGCGATAGCGCAGCGAGTTCTGCGCCAGCAGGCGCATTTCCGACAGGCTGTCGAACACGACGCGGACCGGCCGCGTCCGCTCGACCGCCTCGCGGACGCCGGCGATCGTCTCGCCGAGCTCGACCTCGGACGGTTCCAGGATCGACTGCTCCGCCTCGGGGGCAAGCCCGTCGAGGTTGACCAGCTCGAACAGGTCGATCCCGGACAGGTCCCAGCCATGGCTCGCCGCGACCTCGCGCAGCTCGGCCTGCGTCTCGGACAAAGTGATGTAGAGCCCGCGCTCGCCCGCCGCGGCACCGGCGAGGAGGAACTGCAGGCCGATCGTCGTCTTGCCGCTGCCGGGCGTCCCTTCGAGCAGGTACGATCGCGACGGCGTCAGGCCACCGCCGAGAATGCTGTCCAGTTCGGTAATGCCGGTCGAAAGTCGATGCTGCCCGGCGGCGCTCGCCATAGGTCCTCCGCTGTCCTTCAGCCGTGCAACGCAGCAGCGATGCGATCGTTTCGGCCGGGCACTATTCCCTTGTCGCTCAGCCGCTTAATCGGCGCGCGGCTCGCTCGCCCGCGCCGCCCGCGCCGCGGTCCGCAGGCGCCGGGCGGAGCGGCGTGCCGCCTCGGGCGTCAGCGACAGCGCGACCCCCTCCGGTCCATCGACCAGGACCATGCCCTCGGCTGCCTCGGCCCGTGCCGGAACATGGATCAGCTTGCCCGCCATGCCAACCTCCGCATCAACCGTTAACGCACCAGCGGCCTAAAGGTGCAGTCAAGGCGTTGAAACGCCGTCGTGCAGGTAGAGATACTGCGGATCGAACTCGCCGATCCGGCGCAGCGCGGCGGGATCGAGCAGCGTCACCTGATTGCCCTGGACGGCGAGCAGGTTGGTGTCGCGCAGCGATTTCAGCACGCGGCTGACATGGACGTTGGTCAGCCCGCAGGCGGCGGCGATGTCGCCCTGGTTGATCGGCAGCGGAAACTCGCGGCCGTCGCCGATCCCGATCGCCGCCAGCCGCAGCGCCGTCTCGCACATCAGATGGGCGACCCGCCCGGGGCCGTCGAGCCGGCCCAACCGGAAGATCCACTCGCGGTGCATGGCCGCGTCGAGCAGCGTGCTGAACCACAGCATTCGTGTCAGGTGGGGCAGCTCGGCGGTGATCGCGGTCAGCGCCGCATGGCTGATCGTCGCGACGGCGACATCGCTGATGGCGACGACATCGTGGTCGAGGTGCTGCAGCGGGAAGG